>CALKCG010000059.1 GCA_938082915.1 uncultured archaeon
AACCGCTAGATGCCACGGTATATCTGGAAAAGTTAACTGATGAGCACCATGACCACACGTATTTGTGCGCCACATTAAGATATCTGGAAACCATGGAAACAGCGTTACAGCGCTCACCGGTGCAACCAGTAGAACACCAAAAAGTATTCCGATGAGGAAAGGCATCTTAGAAGACCAGTTCGGCTTTACGCTACTCTCTACATTCGCTAAACATGTATAAGCTAGGAACACCTGCGGAAACGGCAACATTTCAACATCTATCCACTGGCGTCTAAATATACTTGCTAAACCTATACTCACTCCGCCGAATAAAGCCATTAAGAGAAAGTGCCAAATAATTTCTGGGATTAGCATAATCCATGGCACTGCTCCTAAACCAGCTCCACGGTAGAGCAGTAGTGCTATATCTCTCGAAGGGACAATGAATTCAGGGACATATTTCATCTGCTCCTCTGTACTGAAAATTCTCGTAAATATCAAGCCAGCATGGTACCCCCATGGAAGCGACGTATTTGCAAAATATGCAACTGCTAAAGTAGTAGCGTAGAGAATTGAGAGATTTGTCGTTGTTAGATGTTTCCTTAACGTCCGAATCCTTATAAGACCCATAGAAAACAGAAGCATCAAGAAAGGTATTCCCATCAACTCTACACCAAATGCTGGAACCAAATTGCTGACGTTTTGAGTGCAGAAAGCCACTCTCGGTAGTAAAAGCGTAAAGGCATCCCAGAAAGCCGTTAGAACAATGCTTAGAATCGCTACCCATAGTAACGTTTTAACTGTAACCTTCTCTTCAACAACTTCTTTCATCATGTTTCATTCCACGACTTCATTTTCCTCTGAAGCTATATATATTTCTATGTTTAGGAAAACCCTTTACAAGTGGCTGGGCGTATACGAGGCCGCGGAAAGGGAAATAGAGGGTTTTTAAAGGAGTTAAACGTGCCATGATTAGCGCTTCGTTATACTTTTTTAATTGTTGTCTCTTTGAGAGAAAGTTTGGCGTCGGTTTAGCCTTCCATCGTAGTTTACTCTATACCCTATTTTGTGTCGATAAGTGGAAATTAATAGAATCATCCGTGAGGTTTATCGATAACAGCAATGGATAAACTTACAGAGCTCGTAGGATAGGGTTTAAATGCTACCCACGTAGGATATGGGCAGTGGATATCGTATGACGTCTAAAGACCCCTCGCAGGAGTTGGTTCTGAAGTGGATTGAGGGCTCAATAATAAGCTATATAAAGAGGACCGCTTTCAATATGCTCATCGGCAGAATAAGGAAGGCTATATATAGTTACACGAGTTGTAGAGGTTTCAAGAGTTGAAAAGCGGGAGATGGAGGTGTTGGCCGCATATTATCGGCTTGAATTCTATGGAGAACCGAGACATCTAGCGCTCTACAGAGCCTGCGAACTCAACGCTGAAAACGTTAAGAAGTTTCTAGCGGACATTTAAGAGTTTCTTGAAGAAGCCGGATATGCGAATCTCTAACAATTTTCATCCATGCGTACGTGAAGGTCGAAGGCATGGGGGGAAAGGTCACGGTCTTCGGCCCTGGGAAGATGTTGAAAAGTTGATTAAAACGTTCGACGTATAAAGGCTTGTGGTATGGATGTCTAAGCTTTGTCAATGGTTGCATGAGCAAATAAAACAGCTTCCTTTAGTAAAATTCCCATTTAAATTAGAATCCCTACCGGAAAACGGAATATACTTTTTCTATGAGGATGGAGAGTTGTGGGGACACGGTGGAGAAAAACCGAGGATAGTTAGAGTGGGCACACATAAAGATGGAAATTTTAGAAGCAGAATCAAGGAGCATTTCCTCTTAAACGAGCCGTGGATGAACTTTGACAAGAATAAGCCAAAACCTTCCGATAGAAGCATTTTCAGAAAAAATATCGGCAGAGCCCTACTAAACAGGGATAAAGATGACTACTTAAAAATTTGGGAGATAGATTTCACGCCGAGTAAAAACAGGAAATTATATGGTGATAGGCGAGACATAGAGAAAGAAAAGAAGATAGAAGAAGCTATCACAAAAATCCTACGGGAAAAATTTTCCTTCAGATTCATAATTTTAAACCCTAATGTAGAAAGGATGGGCAGCAAAGGGCTTGAAAGCTCTTTAATCGGAACTTTAGCTGGCTGTAAACTATGCAAGCCTTCCCCTAACTGGTTAGGAAACTACTCTCCAGTCCGGAAGATAAGAGAGAGCGGATTATGGTTGGTGCAGCATCTAAAAGCAGACCCTATAAACGAAAAAGATAAAGAAATAATTTTGAAGGCAGTAGAAGAAACAAGAAAGTGGTTAAAATGCCGAGGAAGCAGATTACGAGACTAAAACTCAGAAGATTCTTAGTGAAGACCTGAGAAATGTTACAGCTCAACCTCTAAGGATTAAGGCTAGGAAGTGGGTCCTTACGGGAGACGATACATGAGTTTTCCCTCATGCTTAGGTATATCTACGTCCTAGGTCTAACCTCCCTTGGAAGAAGGATAAAGCCGCGTTTCCCTTAAGAGCCGCTGAAGCTTGCCGTGGAGAGGAGGATAAGGTACGAGGCCAAAAGCTATACCATGGGCCCTCTACTGCTTCAGCTCCCCCTTCGCCGTTAACTACAATACCAAGGTTTACGAGAGAAGGTATGAGGTTACTGTGAGGGACTCAAACTTCAACGTCGTAGAGGATAGGATGCTCTGCAGACTTCACAGGCTGACGAAGGAGAAGTACTTTAGTTAAACTAAATATGGTATTGCCTAGAGAGGGGGGTCTACTGATTTTTCCATACAAGTCCATACAACAACCATACAAAATACATACAAACCTCCATACAATAGCTCATAAGTGGCTTGAAGATTGGTTTTCAATTCTCTCTTCACCATAGCGGCTAAAGGGAAATCTTATGATGAGACTACTTCAACTGCTCATGTAACCATTTACATAGATCAGACATTAGGTTCACTCAATCTCTTTAATATGGGTGAAGAGTTTTATTCTATCTCTTAGCTTGGTCTCCTCCAATAACCGTTTGTACAGGGGATGAAAGCGCCCAGGATTATAGTAAAACCATATTTCATCGTATGCCTCCAGCTTCCGGTCGAAATCCTTTAGGAGATTCCTATACTCCTCCTCTGTAACTTTATTTGGGTGTTTATCGTACAATTCATGCTCAACGTCTGGAAACCAAACACCATACAGATCTGAAAAAATAGCCCACTCCACTCCTTTCTCCCTACACCTCTTAATAAACCTCTGAATTGGTCTTGCTGTGTAAAGCTTATCTGGAGTCACCTTCCTACCAGTACCTCTTAGTGAGCCATCCTTCTTCGCAGAGCAATGGGTTAGGTAAATCTTCCTCTTCATACCACAAATCACAAATCAAACAGCTTTCAATTAAAAACTATGAGGTATTTTACGATACACGAACATAAGAATTAACTTTCAACTGGGTGGACGCTTGAACACGTCAAGCGCTTTCTAGATGGTGAAGGCTGCGACCCGGTTGAAGTCTTCAAACGAGTGGTCGAAGCTTGGAAGACGTACATAGAGTTTCCAGACGAGAGGGAATACCTGCTGCACGCGGTCTGGGATGTTGGGACATACTTCCACACACTGTTTAAAACCTATCCATACCTATACATAGGCGGGGTTAAGAGGAGTGGGAAGTCCAAGGCTTTGACGTTGCACAGCTGCCTAGCGTTCAACGCATTCTTCAGCAACAACATGAGCACGGCTAGCATATACAGGCTCATACAGAACGCAAAGGGTACGCTACTGATAGATGAAACGGAGAAGCTTTCAAACCCGGATAGGGCTTTGGAGTTTAGAAGCATCCTA
>CALKCG010000060.1 GCA_938082915.1 uncultured archaeon
CTTCCTCGTCCCCTTGAAAGGCTCTAAAAACCCTCAATTTTTACGGGTTGCTGGTAAAGTCTTTACGATCTCTAAGCAAGGCCGTATCATAGTTAAACTTGAAAATTTCATTCCACGACTTGGCGCAAAAGTTTACGATAAGAAATTCAGAAATCTAGGCGTTGTTGTAGATGTTATAGGTAATGTAAAGTCCCCATATATGGTTGTGAAACCCTTTGAATCTAAAGGGCTGGAGAAGATCATAGGGGATAGTCTCTACGTTAAAGATTGACCCTCTTAAGGTGGGGGTAGTTTGAGTGATAGAGTGAAGTGTCCTGAGTGCGGCAGTCATAATCTTATTAAGGATTATGATTCAGGCGAGATCATATGCTCTAACTGTGGTTATGTTGTTGACGATAAGCTTCCAGATAATGGCCCAGAATGGAGAGCTTTTGATGATGAACAGCGGAATAAAAGATCTAGAGTTGGGGCTCCGATGACGTACACTATGCATGATAAAGGGCTTTCCACAACCATAGATTGGAGGGGCTTTCCATATACGCATAAGAAAATAGATCAAATAAAGGCTTTACAGATATACAATCTTCGTAAATGGCAGAGGAGGGTTAGACTCTCAGATTCTTCTGAGAGAAACCTTGCTTTCGCCCTTACAGAATTAAGTAAAATATCCATGTCTTTAAATATTCCGAAACATGTCCTTGAAACGGCTTCACTAATCTATCGGAAAGCCCTCAAGAAGAGGCTTATAAGAGGTAGGAGCATTCAAGGAATAGTCGCAGCTTCCATATACATGGCGTGTAGAATCTGCGGTTTAGCTAGAACGTTGGATGAAATCTCAAAGGTAACAATGATGAGCAAGAGAGAGATAGCTAGGAGCTACCGTTTTATAGTTAAAGAACTTAGCGAATTCATCCCTCCAGTAGACCCAATAGTATACGTATCCAGGTTTTCAAACCAATTAGGTATACAGGGACGGATGGAAGAAATAGCATGTGAGATAGTTAAAAAATCCATGGAACTTAAACTCACGTGCGGTCGTGGACCCACTGGCGTGGCGGCTGCAGCCCTATACCTTGCATCTATTCTAACTGGAAATAGGCGTACACAACGTGAAATAGCTGAAGTAGCCAATGTAACTGAGGTTACGGTGAGAAACAGGTACTCGGATATCTTGAAAAACATCGACATAATTATCTGGGTTTAATAGAAATGTTTACTTAGCCCCCTTATCTTTTATTTTCCACGTTGGAGGATAATGCATTGACATCTAGCAGTAAAAAACAGAGAAACATTGAGAAGATGGCTTTACAAATGATTAACGAGCGCGGCGATGAAGGTATTCTACAAAGCGACTTATGGAAGCTTATAGGAGTCTCTAGTAGAGAAGGCTCTAGAATAGCAATCAGACTAGAGAAGAAGAAGCTTGTAAGAAGAGAGAGGGAATACCATTCAAAAAGATGGACTTACCGACTTTACCCAGTTAAGAGAAACCACCCACTTCTACCAGTGATATACAGCCCCTGCATAATATGCGCAAACAATTCTAAGTGTAGTGTGGAAGGCGTTGTATCCCCCCTTAACTGTAGAAGGCTTATAGAGTGGGTTTTAAAGACCGGGTGATATCGCTAAGCCCGTTTAAGATTTCCTTTAAAGGAGCATTCGTTCTAAACCCTTTACCATCGAAATGCGTAGGAGATGCATTATAACCCATTTCCTTAAGTTTTTCAAGCACCGCTTTTTTTGATGGGGGAGATATCCTGAGAAAAGAGGCCAATTCATCTATGGTATAATACGTTATGTCACCCGAAGCCTCAGAAGCTATGGTTTCTATAAGCCTACCAAGTTTCCTATTATTTGTCAAATGTGAATTCCTATACTCTGCAAACATTTGACTGCAAAACTCCACATCAAAAATTTCCCCAATCCAAAGTGGGCCAGCCAATTCTAATCGGCTACCGCAGTTTGGACATGAACTGGCTATTTCCTCCCCTAAAACTGTAAATCTTCTGTAAAGGCAGTTAAAACAGTGATTCAAATAACCTATTTTATCTAGGGTTTTATCAGCCGCTATCGTACCTCGGATTGTTTCAACGTATAGCCTTATATACTGCGTCGTCCTATGGCTGAGTAGCGGTTTAAGACCTCTATTGAGCATTGTACAGTTCCTCGCAATAAAGCCAAGTAAAATTCTTACAGCTACTTCCGGGTAATACTCTGTTTTCAGCGGCTTAGACCAATATCTTCTAAGACACGTCCTCGGATATCTTCCAGACAGAGCTGCTGTATCTGTCGATGTTACGGCTAATACTCCTCCCTCTTTAAGGCTTAAAAGAGCTGGTTGTATGAAAGGGGCTGGGGAACCGAAGGGATCGACATCTACAAAGTCAAAACCATCCTGGCGAATATCTCTCCGCAGAAGAAGTTCTCGTGCATCTAAATTGAAGACCATCGCTTTTTCAGATAAACCGTTAATTTCAAGGTTTACACGTATGAATTCTACCGCATTGGGGTTTAGATCGTTTATAACCGCTTCTTTAACACCTATACCTTCTGCTATAAATCTAATGCTTCTAACACCGCATCCAGCAAGCGGGTCGCAGACTCTTAAGCCTCCGCCCCTCCTCCTAGAGAAAACTCTAACGGCTAAAACAGCAACATCTCTATTTAGAGAAGCCTCAGGATTGTAGAAAACGCATGGTTTAGGCTTTCTCTCAGATAATGGTTTCAATGCCTGAGGCGTTAGAAGTAAACGTACAAGTCCTTCTTTAGTTTCAATAAGGTTACTCAAGTGTCTACCTCAAATTTACACAATTAAGCAAGCATATTTCTTATTCTGAAGAGCCAAGCTTATATGACTTCTGTCTCAGACGCAAGCTTTTCAGCCTCAGCTTTAGTTAAACCTTTGACCCCTAGAATAGTTAATCTTTCAGGTCTTATCTTATGGGCTCTCGTAAGAGCCTCCACAATGTACTCGGGAGCTATACCCAATTGCTTAGCGTTAACAGGCGCACCGATTTTTATAAGGAAGTTTCGAATCTCCATCCAATTGATCTTATGAAGATAAGCCATCATTATCGCTCCTACGCCACATTGCATACCATGCTCAGCGTGTTCAAAATCATGCTTAAGCGATAGCAGGTCTAAGCTGTGGCTAAAAAGATGCTCTGCACCACTGGCTGGTCTACTGCTACCAGCTATACTCATGGAGACCCCGCTACCTATTAAAGCTTTAACCACCGTTCTAACGGCTTTCTCACCTCCGGCTCTGATAACGTCGACTCCGGTTTTAACTATGTTGGCGGCCATGAGCGCCATGGCTGCGGCATATTCACTGTAGTCTTCGCCCTTGATCCTCTGAGCCAGAAGCCAGTCGTTTACTGCCACTATTTTAGATATGAGGTCTCCACATCCAGCAGCTAGACTTTTTTTAGAGGCATTTGATATGACTGATGTATCTGCTACTATGGCTACGGGCGCTCTTGCCTCCGTATATCCAACGCCCATGTTTTCAGCTACGCTCATCCTGAGTAGAAAACTCACGATGGGGGATGCTATGCCATCATGAGAAGCCGATGTTGGAACACTTATAAAGGGTATGTCGAGCCACGTTGAAGCGAGTTTGGCAACGTCTATAATTCTTCCCCCTCCAACTCCTAAAACTACGCTTGATTCGTCTGCTTTAAGTCTTTTAGCGAGACTCTTAACATCCATATATGTGACTGGATTAGACTCTATAGTGAACATCGACACATTGAAACCATTATCTGAAAGCAGTAGGTAGACCTCTTCAGCTATCTTCCTAGTGAATGTTGCACCAGATACAAGCTGTATCTTACTCCCAAGATGGAGCTTTTGAATTGCGTACGGTAGCTTTTTAAGGGCATTAGCACCCATTATTACGCATCTTGGAAACTCCATGATTTCCGTTTTAAAAAACATTGCACTCTAAAGGTAATTATACTTTGGAAAGGTTTAAGCTTAACTAATGTAGTTTCATCCAATTCGGCTTAATACACACTCTTACAGTAATATACTGCCGCCGCCTTCAAAAACATTTAACTGATAATTTGGACTTAACCTTTAGCCAACGACTAGGGTACTCCACTCCAATCTACTGAACTCCCCCATAAATTGTGTGGGCTATCAGTTATTCCATGGATAAGAATAGACTAAACATCCATGAACCGACATAGATAAAGGCCTAAGCTCGACGTAAAAGTCTAATGTAAGTTTTTTAGGAGCGTAGACACTACCGTTAAAGAAGTATACATAATCATCCGAATCCAACAGTAAAACTGGAGGAAAGTCTGCATCAAGTCTAGGAAGATAAAAGCAAGACTGCGTTTAAAGAGAAGCTTATATCCATGGCGATGTCAACCCATATTTCCACAACCTTTTAAGACGTTAATGCTAATCATGGAAGCTATAACACCATGTGGAGAGTAAAAATGGAGACCTGAGGTATATGGAGTAGAAATATGTTGAGAAAGTGATATTGAAATCGTGGTAACTAATGTGTTTCTAGTTTTTAGCCGTAGACTTTATTATGGAAACATGACCTATAGCCTTCGTGACAAGCATACCCAATTTGATTGACTTTAAGCAGTACTGAGTCGCAGTCGCAGTCTATATACACTTCTTTTACAAACTGTACATGTCCAGATTCTTCGCCTTTACGCCAGAGCCTTCCCCGTGATAGACTCCAATAATGGGCTAAACCTGTCGTTAAGGTTTTAACGAAGGCTTCTTTATTCATGAATGCTACCATTAAAACTTCGCCCGTATCAACGTCTTGAGCAACGGCTACTATAAAGCCGCCATTATGTCTATAGTTTAAAGCATCTGCCAGCCTTACGGCTTCCTCAAGATTCATAGGGACATCATTTATCTCGAATTTTTCCTCTACCATGGCCTGATAGCCTCCTCTTCATAAGTTCTTCAGGAATCTTACTCGATGGAATTCTAATAAATGCTGTTAAGGTGAGAATGTGGTAGATAAGGTCGGACGCTTCATACACAGTATCGCTTTCAGAGCCTTTGTAAGCGGCTTCAACAAGCTCTAAACATTCTTCAAGAATTTTATTTAAGAAAGGAAAAACTTTGTCACAATATTCAATAAATATTTTTGGTTTAGTTATGAACATATTACATGGACTAAAATTTCTTTGATTTAAATGTTTTTTAAAATCTGTATATTCATCAGGTTCTAAAATTTCATGTAAAAAATCAAAGATTCCATCTCCATGATTGTTTACAAATTGTTCAAAGATAGTCTCTCTTTTGAGATATATGGGATCAATGAGTACACTTTCATGATTTTTAAGGGATAAATTTTTGTCATTTAAAAGTTTTGAAAATACATTTGAAAAATTTTTTTTTCGTTTTGATACAGAATTTAACCATAATCTCCTATAATGACACACACCAATCCAGTCATTTTCGTTATGGAATTTTATTTTATTTTT
>CALKCG010000061.1 GCA_938082915.1 uncultured archaeon
CATATTGGTTGCAATATGAGTTTCTGGAAGAGGGCGGTAAAAGCGATGGGGTTCTCAACTTCAGATATGGTTCCGCTCTACGAGATGCATATCCCACTAATAACAGCTTCGAGGTACTTAGCAAGTCCATAAATTCAACCCTTCTCCATAATTCTGACGCAGTTTACTCTCTCATGACGAAGGGCGTTTAGGCCTGAAGGAGATAAATAGACATGTAGCTGAAGGACTTTTATTTCTCTAAGTGTATAGAGTTTCTCCATCGACTTACACTTAAGTCTTTCTACACTAAAACTGTAAACCCTTAGATGTATCTATAGGCTTCAGCACCATCGTCGAAGCAGTAGTGCATCTTCTGATAGTTTTCCATGAACTCTGAAACTTTTCTACGCGCTTCTTCTGCCGTTTCTCTGTCAAGTAGCACGTTCGCTATTCTATCGGCTATAAACTCCATTTCAGGTTCACACATACCCAGCCTAGTAACTTCTTGAACACCAAGTCTAATACCGGAGCATTTATCCTCCTGCGGATCCCAAGGTAAAGGCATTGGGTTCAATATTATATTTGCCTCCTCAAGTTTAAAACTAGCATCTACCCCGCCATTACTACCAACGTCTACTATAACTTGATGAGATTCTGTGAACCCTCTATCCGGACATATAGGCTTTAATCCTTTATCGTAAAGGCGCTCCGCTAAAACTTTTGCGTTTCTAACAACTTGATCTGCGTATTTTTCACCGAATGCTAGAAACTCACATAATGTTATAGCTAAACCCGCTACTCTATGTATATGATGGTTATTAACCATTTGCCAAGCCGAGAAATCTATGGCAGAGCTATATTTTCTACGGCATAATACTATACCGCCTTGAGGACCGAATAGAGTTTTATGCGTACTACCCGTAACTACTTCGGCACCTTCCCTCAAGGGGTCTTGAAACTTCCCACCAGCGATTAACCCTAGAACGTGGGCACCATCGTATGCCAATATTCCTCCATACTCATCAACAACGTTTTTAAGCTCTTTAACGGGATGTGGAAATAGGATATCCGATGCACCTAGGAGAACCATCTTAGGTTTGACTCTTCTTATAAGCTTCTCAGATTCTACAACGTCTACGTTATAATTCTTCTGGTCAAATGGCAGAGGAATCATAGCTACACCTCTCACACGGCTACATTCTTTAAAACTACTATGACCTCCGTCGAGTACTGTTAAAGCTGCTACGGAGTCGCCCGGATTTGTTAACGCATTGAACATAACTAGATTAGCCACCGTACCACTTATTGGAATGTAGTTGACATGTTCTACTTTGAAGAGTTTTCTAGCTAGGTAGCCGGTTAATTCCTCTATGGAGTCTATGAATTTACATCCTCTATACATCCGCATGTATAGGAAGCCTATGGCATACCTATGCCCTAGATCAGAACCCATAACTAGTCTTACCTGAGGACTGGTAATATTTTCACTAGCTATTAGGTTTATACACTTAGACCTGTAATCGTGGTGTTTCTTAACGTAATCTATCAAATCGTTAACTGTCTTGTCATACAATACTAAAACCTCCTCAAACTAGACGATAAGGGAAAAAATAATTACTTACCTTAAATAAATTTTACCTATTACTTAACTTTAAGGAGGCGTTCATGTGACTTCAATAAGGTTGAAATGCCCCGCTACAGCTGCTAATTTAGGGGCAGGATTTGACGTATTTGGATTGGCTTTGAAAGAGCCCTACGATATGATTGAAGTAGAAAAATCTAGTAGTGGTGTTGAAATACATGTTGAAGGCTACGATGTCCCTAAAAATCCTGAGGGAAACACTGGAGGCTATGTTGCTTTAAGAATGATTAGAGATTTCGCGATATATTCCGGTGTGAAGATCAGAATCATCAAACGTATAAAACCGGGTAGTGGACTCGGCAGTTCAGCTGCGACAGCCGCAGGAACTGCATACGCGCTTAATGAAATTTTCCAGTTAAACCTCAGTTTGGATACTTTAGTTGAATATGCTTCCCTCGGTGAAATCGTTTCAGCTGGAGCCGCGCATGCGGATAACGTTGCACCAGCACTCTACGGAGGATTTACGATGATAGCTTCTCGAAAACCTCTAAAAGTTCTAAATTTCAAACCGCCAGAAGTCGGTATTGTCGTAGCTTTACCACATATTGAGAAAGGCTCTACTAGAATAGCTAGAGAGGTTATTCCAAAGTATGTTCCACTTGAACATGTTGTTAAGAACATAGCCTACGCCTCTACATTCGTTGCAGGGATGATCTCGGGAAACATTGATCTCATAAAGATGGGTATGAATGACTGCATAGTGGAGCCTGCTAGAGCTGAAGCAGGCATACTCAGAGGGTTTACACTATTCAAGGAGGCGGGTGTTAAAATTGGAGCGGGTGTTGCAGCGAGTGGTGCTGGACCAGCGGTAATTGGGTTGATTGAGAAGCATTTAGTTGATGAGCTATACAATGCCTTTGAAGAAATCTGCAACAATCTAGATGTAGATTGTACAATTTATAAGACTGAGCCTGGAAATGGTATATCTAAGCTTTAAAGGAGGACGCTTATTTGAAGATATACTGTATAGAGTGCAACAGCTCTGTAGGAATCATGGATAAAGTTTACACATGCCCAAAGTGTGGTGGTCTGCTAGATGTAGAGTACGACTATGATGCGCTAACTGAAACCATTCCGAAATCTTGGTTCAGTAGGCCCCTAGGCGTTTGGAGATATAAGGAACTCTTACCGATTTTAAATGAGACACTTAAAGTATCAATAGGTGAAGGAGGTACGAGGCTTGTGCATTGCAAGAGATTGGGGGAGAAGCTTAAGCTTAAAAATCTGTACGTTAAGGACGAGGGCGGAAATCCAACAGGTTCATTTAAAGATAGGGGGATGACTGTTGGTGTTACAAAAGCGTTGGAGTTCAATGTCAAAAACCTTATATGTGCTTCTACGGGAAACACTAGCAGTTCCCTAGCGGCTTATGCTGCTAAAGCTGGGTTAAACTGCATAGTTTTAATACCATCTGGTAAGATAGCGCTAGGTAAGCTTGCTCAAGCAGTCATCTACGGTGCTAAAGTACTAGCAGTTAAGGGGAACTTCGACGACGCTCTCAGATTGGTTGTAGAGCTTAGTAGTAGACCCGAGTTCTATCTTTTGAACTCATTAAACCCCTATAGACTTGAAGGACAGAAAACGGCGGCATTTGAAATATACGAGCAACTTGGAAATAGAGCGCCAGACTGGTTGATAATCCCAGTCGGCAATGCTGGCAACATCTCAGCCTATTGGAAGGGGTTTGAAGAACTCTCACTACTGGGTTTATCGAATCTTAAGCCTAAAATGGTTGGTGTTCAATCTAAAGGAGCGAATCCTCTCGTCAAAGCTTTCAAGGAAAACAGAGAGCTAACCCCCTTAACAGAGGTGGAAACCATTGCGACTGCTATTAGAATAGGAAACCCCGTCAATTGGAGAAAAGCCATGATGGCTGTTAAAAAATCCAATGGTCTATTTGAAGACGTAAGCGACGAAGATATCATAGAAGCTCAGAGAACTCTGGCTAAGATGGAGGGCATATTCACAGAGCCGGCTGGAGCAGCGCCCATCGCCTACCTTATTAAGCATCGCGGCGACGGCTTAATCGATAGAGATGACGTTGTAGTATGCGTGGCTACTGGCAATGGGTTAAAAGACCCAGACATCGCTATAAGATTCTCTGAAAAAACAGTAGAAGTTGAGGCGGATTCTAGAAGCATCCTCAATTATCTTAGGGGTTTGAGCTGACATGAGGGTTTTCATGGTAGGGTTTGGCGTAGTTGGTAGAGCTTTAGCTGAGAAAATAGTAAGTGAAAGGGAAAGGCTAGCTTTAAAGTTCGGACTTAAACCTAGGATTGTAGCCGTTGCAGACAGTTCTGGAGCTTTAGTCGATGAGAGAGGTCTTAATATTGAGAGGGCGCTCGAGGCTAAGAAGAGGTATGGATATCTTGCTAAAGCCATGCCGAATAACGTCGTGGAAACCCCTCTGGAAGAGTTGCTTGAAAGCTTCGATTACGATGTTTTAGTGGAAACAACTCCTACGAATGTAGTGGACGGAGAACCGGGGTTAACGTATATAAGGATAGCTTTATCCATGGGGAAAAGCGTCGTAACCACAAATAAAGGACCCTTAGCGTTAGCCTTACCTGCTCTCACTGAGATGGCCAATAGGAATGGAGCCATTCTGAGGTTCAGTGGAACAGTTGGCGGAGGAACACCTATTCTAGATTTTGGAAGAATGTGTCAATCTGGAGATGAAGTTGTGAAAGTTGAAGGAATTCTAAATGGAACTACAAACTACGTTTTAACTAGAATGTATAGCGATGGGTTGGACTTTGATGAGGCTTTAATTGAAGCTCAAAAGGCTGGATATGCTGAAAAAGACCCTTCTATGGATATAGAGGGGGTTGACACAGCATGTAAACTTGTGATCATAGCCAACTACGTTATGGGCTTAACTGTTACACTTAAAGACGTTGAAATCAGAGGAATAAGAGGGATAACCTACGGTCGACTTAAAGAGCTTGCTAAATCCGGTAAAACGGTCAAACTCCTCGGGACTATAGATAAAGAGCATGGTTTGCTAACAGTTCAACCTAAGGAAGTCGATCTAACAGACCCCTTATGTGTCTGGGGAACATTAAACGCCGTAACCTTCCACATGGAGAAGCTTGGGTCTGAAACAATTGTAGGTAAAGGCGCTGGAGGGGTGGAAACGGCGGTAGCAATAGTAAGGGATTTAATAATAGTTAAGAGGTTTTTAATGGGTAGTTTGGGGGGATCGCCTTTAAAATCGTTATGAAATTTGGGGGAACTTCCCTCGGAGATGCTGCCAGCGTTAAACATGTAGCAAATCTGATTCGTAAATACGTTCAAACAGGCTACCAGGTGGTCGTCGTATCCTCAGCCTCTTCAGGCGTTACAGATGAGCTTTTAAACATGTGCGAATGGTCTCTTAAAGATGAAAAGCTCATAGCTGATAGACTAAACGCATTGTTCAAAAAACACTTACACATGGCTGAGATGTCCATTGAAAATAGTGAGTGGTTAAACAGTGTATTTGAAATTTTAAACTCCTCTAAGAAAGAGTTGGAGAGACTCTTATATGGAATACATTACGTAAAAGAGGTTACGCCGAGGATTAGAGACTATGTAGCATCGTTCGGAGAACTCATGTCCACACCTATACTGTGGGGTTGTTTAAACAGCGTCGGCGTTAAAGCTGAATGGCTAACGGGTTGGGAAGCTGGAATAGTTACGGATTCAAATTATGGGGAAGCTAGACCATTCATAGAACTAAGCAAACTCCAACTAAGGAATAAACTTCAACCTATGATCGATAGAGGGGTTGTCCCAGTAGTTACAGGTTACATAGCTAAAAGCCAAGATGGTTCTATTACGACATTGGGAAGGGGGGGTTCAGATTACACAGCTACTCTAATCGCTGCCGCTTTAAAAACGGATGAAGTTTGGCTTTGGACAGATGTAGATGGACTTATGACAGCGGATCCGAAGATGGAGCCATCTGCTAGAACTATAAGGGAGCTTAGTTTTGAAGAAGCAGTCGAAATGGCTATCTTAGGCGCCAAGAGGATGCATCCAAGAGCCTTAGAACCAGCTATAGCGGATAATATAGCGGTTAGAATCAAGAATACGTTTAACCCAGATAACCCGGGTACTTTAATCACGTTAAAACCGACAGAAGAAGGAGATGTTGTTAAAGCGGTTACTGTAACTAGAGATGTGGGTTTAATAAATGTTCAAGGCTTTGGCATGGTTGGAACTCCTGGAACAGCAGCTAGAATATTTCAGATACTTGGAAAAGCAAATATAAATATAATGATGATCGCTCAGACCGTGAGCGAGAGCAACATATCTATGGTTGTTCCGAGGAAAACGCTTATGAAAGCCGTCTCCCTTCTCGAAACAGCACTACTTGGTACAGATTTGGTGAGAAGTATAAGCTATGAATCAGATATAGCAGTTGTAGCCGCTATTGGAAGCGGGATGAGGGGGAAACCTGGAACAGCAGCTAGAATATTTAAAGCAGTAGC
>CALKCG010000062.1 GCA_938082915.1 uncultured archaeon
ATGTTGAGAATTTTAAACCCCAGTATGACACGGTTTACACGTGTGGTCCAGCAGCTATGATACGTCAAGTCTTCCAAGACTGCAAGAAAATGAATTATAAAGTTCAAGCAAGTCTAGAAGCATATATGAAGTGTGGAATAGGAATATGTGGAAGCTGCTGCATAGGTCCTTATAGAGTCTGTAGGGATGGACCCGTTTTCTCAAACAATCAATTGGCTAAAATGCCTGAACTCGGTATTTATAAGCGTGGCCCAGACGGGGTGAAAATACCCATTTAAGCTTGGTTTTACTTGCGCTTCCTGAAAATCATCACGCCGTTAAAGGTCGTCACATAGTCGAAGCCAGTCTCTATGAGCTTAGATGCCTTCCCTATTGTTGAGCTAGTCCTACAGTAGAATTCGTCGTTAGACGTTTGGAACAACACTTTTTCTATGGTTATGTAGATCATGGTATTTTGAATGTCTTTATGCCCTGAAAGTTCTTTGACGTGAATGATGTCCTTGGTCTTGTGATACTCTAAACCTTCCAATGCCTAAATGTATACAAGCTTATCTTAAGAGGTCCAGGATTGTTGAGTTTTTGGCAAATCTCTTTCTCTGCTCGTAGAAGTTTGATTTAATACCGCCAACGCTTACTGAAAAACCTTTTCACCCTCTTTAGACATGTTCTTTAACATGGCTGAGAGTTTCTCACTTATGGGCAGTATTCTCGGCTTACTGTGCTTCTCAGGCGTTATACTAACGACCCTGTGCTCGAAATCCACGTCAGTCCACTTGAGCTTTAAAGCACGTTAAAACGTGGGTTCAAGTGTTAGCAATAGGCGATCTAGCTGCTATAGTCGGGCTTCTAGGTGAAATGTTTGTAGAACATGGTTTAAGGGTGAAGAAGGAGTCGCCTTTCAAATACACGTTCATATGCGAGTTCGCCAACGACTACATAGGATACGTTTCAACAGTTAAAGCGTTTAGAGAAGAAGGCGATTTAACGCCTTCAGGAAGCTATGAAACAACAATAGGGCCAAATATTCTAATACCTGAAGCTGGCGATATGATGGTTGAAACGGCGTTGAAAACGATGAATGGACTATATAACAGTTTAGAGAATAACTCTGATAAAACCTATGTTGGTTATGGCATATGCTTATTTTGAGGATTGGTTGATCATATGAAGTGAGGTGTTGTATATGCTTAAGCAAGGAGAGACACCTCAAACCAAACGTTCAAGCAATTACGTCCATTTAAACTACGTAGTAGCTGTAGCTCACTGCATACTTAATCAAGCAACTCGATGGTTTTGGAACGGTGATTCAGGTGCGTGGAGTAAGGGTTTCGTATCGGATTTTCTCGAAAAGATTAAATCGATGGAGGTTGGTTTGTATCAACTTCCATGCCCAGAGTTCAGCTTACTGGGAAATCCTAGGAGGCCTATGACTCGTGATGACTATGAACTATTACCCGGGTTTACAGGTCATTGTAAGATTCTAGCGGAGAACATTCTTCGAGATTTGAAGGCGTTTAAAGAGCTTTCAACCGAACCTAGGATAGAAGTTCTAGCCATCATAGGCATTGAAGGAAGCCCATCCTGCGGGGTGGAGTTTACTTCACGTAGAATCGCAGAAACTAGCGTTAGAGCTCCAGGTAAGGGGATTTTTATGGAGTTGCTGGAGAAGTTGATAGTATCTGAGGGGTTGAATGTAGCATTTTATGGTCTAGACGGTAAAAAATTAACGGAGTCTATTTCAAACATTCTACACAATCTTACGAAGCGTATGAAGGGGTCAATCTAAAACCTCTACAAATCCCCTATCGGCGTAAACTTTTACGAAGACCCCGTTTTTAAACACATTCTTCTCAGGTCTATCAACCATAGGTATTCCTGAAATTATAGCTCCAACTGCAACTATCGGTTCAGCTTCCATACATATCATAGCCGATGGAGCCCTCCCCCTCTTGGCTAAACCGTAAATAACATACGAACCCACAGTTGAACCTCTACTGCTTTGGAAGACTAAGACTCTACCAGCTACAGATTCCCCATAAAGTGGATGGTTTTCATCGCATACAGTTCCAGTGGTTCTATCGATTTGACCGAAGAAACTTATGGGTTTGGGAGATACTAAAACGTAGCCTTCCCCATACCCCCTAGATATAGTTCTACACTTTATGATCAATTTCATCAAACCTCAGTGATAGAGCCTATACAGTCTTTAAGATTTCCAAAGGATACGTTTACACGTGTTAAAAGGCGGGTGTAAAACGCGGCTTTAGCACTATCCACAGCGATATTTCTAACGCCTAGGCTTTTAAGCGGGGCTAAAGCTATGCAGCAGTCTGTGTAAACTTCTCCACCAGCTCTCCTTATGATATCGAGGATATCGCATCTTTCAGCCAATCTTTTAACTGCTATAGAGGTGAAAAGCCAGAGTTTATGGCCTCTCCTTACACGTCTATTCTTTAGGAGTTTAGCTACTTCTTCAAGCTCTACTAGAGACATGTGTGGGCAGCCTATAGCCACCAGCTCTACAGAACCGCCTACTGGCTTAAAATGCTTATTGTAAATTCCCCTAAGCTCTCTATCCGTGAAGTTTAACCTTTCAACCTGATCTGTTAAAGCCTTCGCGTATTCGGGTGTAACTCCTTCGACATGGTACATGGCAATAGAACCCGTGGTCCCTAGACCAGCCCCCAAGGCTTTGAGCTCTTCACTACGACGGAGATTTAAACCTCGAAAGTATGGAACACCCGAGCCTATCATTTCACCAACCCAATAACCTAAAGTGCTATAGTCGCTTAACGTTTCAAGTTTAACGCTTACGTCGATTAACACCGTAGCTTTACGGTTCTCAACCAAATGATATCCATAATTGGAGGTTTTACCTATTATGGCCGATGCTAACGCTGAAGGACCGCCTTCTCGATTTGTTCTAGCACCTAAAACCGAGTTTGCATAGCATACCGCTGAAGACTCGGACCAAGCTATGTGTTCACCAAACCTAGGGATTACACCCACAAGATACGGTGTACAGGAGCATATGGGTTTAACCCCTAATCGCTTATACGCATTTATTATCCTAAGCTGTTTACTGGCGTATTCGGGGGAAACACCCATGTCCCGCCAGTTCTCAAGGTCTATACTAGCCGGGTTTAGCATAGCTGATACGGCTACGTGACAATCCCGTAGGGATTCAAGCCACTCTATGCCTTCATCTCCTAAAGACGTATAGCTTACGCCTGCGATTTGAGCTGAAGATATCGGTATGAGTCTGTCAGCACCGTATATATCACCCAATGCCACGATGATTTCCATAGCCTTCTGCTTAACATAGCCCTCCTCACCCTTAAGAATGCGCTCCTCCTCCTTCGTCAAATACAAGGTTAAGTGATCCTCCTGAAAGAGTTTACATCTGCTTCTAACGGGATAGTGGCATCTATAATCCACTTAGACGTCAAACCCGTCTTCCCCTGAGATGGGTCTAAACTTGAACCCCTAACACCTGAAACTATCACAACACTTTTATCCGGTTGAAGTCTTGTCGCTAAAGCCCATTCAACATCGTTGGGATTTTCGACGTCTATATCGTCGTCTACGACCACTACCATTTTAAGGCTTGGATGAGCCGCTAAAGCTGCTAAACCAGCGTTTTTACCATCACCCTCATGCATCTTCCTAATTGCGACGACTGCGTGAAGCCAGCAGCAGCCGCCAACCGTTAGATATACTCTTTTAACTGTTGGCACGGTATTTCTGATTATCTTAAGCATTCTAGCCTCTTGCGGAACACCCATCAAGTGTTTATGCTCTAAGCCGCCGGGTAAGATCAAGTGCCAGAGCGGCTTACTCTTCATATAAAGCTTTTCAACCTCTAGGATTGGCTGTTTTCTAACAGCGTCGACGGTCCCAGTGAGATCTATAAATGGTCCTTCATCTACTTCCTCTCCCTTAAGAATTCTACCCACCATAACGATTTCCGCTTCAGCCGGTACATCAAGCCCATCTATATCTACGCATTTAAATTCGTAGAAGACCCTCGCAATCTGTAGCTCGTTTAAATCAGGGTATGAGGTGGCAGCAGCCATGCATATAGCCGGGTGAACACCAGACACTACAGCGACTTTTGTATCTCTACCGGATTCACGGTTAAGGACGTAGAACCTGTAGAGGTCTCTTGGAACTATTCTTATTGCGAGCCTGTTTTTTTCAAGTAGCATAAGCCTATGGAACGATGCGTTCATCCTGCCTGTCTCCGGATCCCTGGCCAACACTATTGTTCCAGTCGCATAACGCCGCTCAAAACCCCTATAGAATATTGGAAATGGCAGGTATTTTACGACGTCTGGTTTCTCGTAAACGTTCTCCATGAATTCGGCGGAATCCGTGTAATCGTAGGATTTAGGATGCTCTAAGGCATTAGCCCAAGCTTCTTGAATACTCTCACATGGTACTTTCAAGGCTTTAGATATCATCCTTCTAGAGCAACACAGGTTTCCTACAACATTCAGACTTGGATACCCTTTCACACTTCGAAAAACCATGGGTGAATCTGTCTTCTTAAGGTATTCTGTAAAGCTGTAGTCCGGGTCCACTTCATCATCCACATATATAACTTCAACCTCTTCCAGAAATCTTCTAAGCACTTTCAGCCCTCCCCCTAGCCATCGGATAACTTCCCAAAACCTTCAGAAAACTGGCTTTTGCTTCAAGTTCATCTATAGCTTCACTTACATTACTGTCGAGTCTATGTCCCTCCATGTCCATGTAGAATACGTAGTCCCAAGGCTTACCTCTAGTTGGTCTAGACTCTATTTTAGTTAGATTTACGTTTTTCAAGGCAAACGGCTCTAATGCCTTATAGAGGGCGCCTGGTTTATTGGGGACTGAAAATATGAGCGATGTCTTATCGAAACCGGTAGGCTGATGCTCTTTTAAACTTAAAACGAGAAACCTCGTGTAATTGTTGTGGTAGTCCTGTATAGATCTGGCTAAGACCTCTAAGCCGTATATGGAGGCTGTATACTCTGAGGCTATGGCTGCGGCTCCGCGTAGATTTCTCACGATTTCAGCAGCTTTAGAAGTACTATTCACCTCTACTACTTCAGCCTGGGGAATTACCGTTTCAAGAAACGCTCTACATTGAGCTATAGCCTGGGGATGTGAGAAAACAACCTTTATATCCTCTATCGTAGACCCCGGTCCTGCCAGTAGACAGTGGTCTATTCTAAGTTCCACTTCACCGTAGATCTTCAAGGGTGTATCTAAAAGGAGGTCTAGCGTAACATTTACAGATCCCTCGATAGAATTCTCAACCGGTACAACTCCCATGTCTACATCGCCAGCTTCAACACTTCTAAAGACTTCGCGTATGGTCGGCTTAGCCACATACTGTACATCGGCTTCGTTTAAAAACTTCCTAGCAGCCATTTCCGTAAATGAGCCTCTGGGGCCTAAATAGGCTACGCTAATGTCACGTTGAGATGATATGGATAAACCTATTATTCTTTTGAAAATCTCCTCTGTAAGCATTGGATCTAAAGCGAGACTCATGGCTTTAGTTCTTACGCCTTCGAGTATTTCCATCTCACGTTTAACGTCTTTAAACGGTAAACTCAGCTTCTTCTTAACTTCAAGAATCCTACTAGCCAATTCAGACCTCTCTTTGAGGAGCCTAAGCAATTCCCAATCCAATTGATCTATGCGTTTCCTCAACTCTTCTATTTCCAATGAAATTTCCACCCTTAAAAGTAATTTATACATTCTGTTCTTAAGCATTCTCAAAAACTTTTGGTATAAGCCCCAGCGTTAAACAGTGGTCTGCTATTGCAAATGCTAAGCAGGCTTCAACAACTGGCACTGCCCGCGGAACTACGCAGGGGTCGTGTCTACCCTTAATCTCAATAAAGGTATTCTCTTTCTTAAACAGGTCTATCGTCTTCTGCCTCTTGGCTATTGAAGGGGTTGGTTTGAAGTATGCTCTAACGACTATAGGCATACCGTTGGATAATCCTCCTAAAACGCCGCCTGAATTATTGGTCAGAGTCTCCACCTTATCATCCCTATAAACGTATTGGTCGTTAAACTCAGAGCCCATCATAGACGCTGCTTTAACACCAGCCCCGAATTCTACGGCTTTAACTGCGGGGATATTGAACAGTAGATGGGCAATATCTCCATCGATGCTACCAAATAGTGGGTCTCCTAAACCGGCTGGAACATTAAACGCTAAACCTTCAACAACACCTCCAACGCTGTCGGATTTAGCAGCGGCTTCCAGTACGACTCGTTCCATTTCCTCGGATACATTCGGATCTACGCATCTGACACGGCTACTATAGACCTTGGTTCTAAGCTCTTCTAAGCTTACTTCCCTTTCAAGCTTAACACGTCCTATTTGAACAGTATGCGCATATACTTCAATACCTATCTTTGAAATCAGTTTTTTAGCTATAGCCCCAGCCATGACATATGCTACGGTTATACGTCCTGAGAATATTCCTCCACCTCTATAGTCGTTGAAACCACCGTATCTGACAAAAGCCGGATAATCGGCATGACCGGGTCTAGGTTTAAATCTGAATTCCTCGTAGATTGTTGAATCTACATCCAGATTCCTCACAACCATGCATATTGGTGCACCAGTCGTACGCCCACGGAAAACCCCGGATTTAAACTCAACCCTATCTGCTTCCACCCTGAAGGTGGATAGTTCACCGCTAGGCCTCCTCTTATCAACCTCCTTCTGAATATCTTCAGGGCTTAGAGTTAATCCAGCTGGACAACCATCTAGGATAACCCCTACAACCTCACCATGGCTTTCACCGAAAACGGTCATCACAAGGCTGCGGCCCATGGAATTCAAACAGTACACCATTATTCTTACCACAATGAGAAGTATTTAGAGTCTTCTAAGGAGAAGACAAATATTCTAGTCTATTTCTACATACTAATATTTAGAGGTGGTGAACCTTTAAGGTCAGATATCCCGCTCAAGCTGGGGCATTTTACAGTGGAAGCAGAGATGGATTGATTAGGCAAATAGAAGAGTGTTTTAAACATAGGCTGGGACCCGGATACTTACCCAAGGTTAAACCCGCTGGTGAAGGTGCTAGAAAAATACGTGGCTTAGTATCACCTCACGCAGGTTACATGTACTCTGGGTCTGTGGCGGCACACGGTTATTGTAAACTGGCTGAAGACGGTACCCCCAGAGTATTCGTAATACTAGGTCCAAATCACACGGGATTGGGAAGTGGAATTTCCATATATCCCTTTGAAGGGGTTTGGAGGACACCGCTTGGAAACGTCGAAGTGGATTCTCAGATATGTAAGAGGATAGTTGAAGTTTCAGATTTAGTGGATATCGATGAGAGAGCTCATATTTATGAGCATTCCATAGAAGTTCAAGTTCCATTCCTCCAATACCTCTACGGGTCTCCTAAAATAGTACCGATATGTATGCTTATGCAGGATTTAGAGACTTCTAGGGAGCTTGGAGAAGTTTTAGCCACTGTTCTAAGAGATGTAGATGCCGTTATGATAGCTTCTACAGATTTGAATCACTATGAGCCTCACGACAGAACCCTTAGGAAGGATAAGCTCGTCTTAGATGCCATCCTCAGAATGGATGAGGAGGCTTTATTTAAAGCCGTAGATGAAGGTGTTAGTATGTGTGGTCCTGGACCCGTAGCCACGATAATCGTAGCATTAAAGACACTCGGAAGCTTCAAGGCGACACTTCTAAACCATAAGACGAGTGGAGATGTAACTGGAGATTACTCCGCCGTTGTAGGTTACGCCTCCATAGTCTTCGAGCGTGTGTAAAATGGGGGCTTTCCGTAAGGCTTCAGCGCCGGGCAAAGCCATACTTTTCGGGGAGCATTTCGTAGTGTACGGTGAGCCAGCCATAGCCGTAGCTTTGGACATCAGAGTTAGAGTAACCGCATACAAATCTCAACATACGTTTATCGAAGGCTTTAGAACAGCTTTAGTTGATAAAGCCTTAAATGTCGCTTTGAAAACCGTAAACTCGGAAGATAGGAATGTACATGTGAAGATAGAGTCCGACCTGCCAGTATCAGTCGGTTTAGGTTCTTCAGCAGCCACAGCTTCAGCTATCATAGTTGCGGTAACCAGTTTATTCGGAGTTAAACTATCCAAAGACGAGCTTTTCAACATGACTCTAGAATGTGAGAAAACCGTTCACGTAAACCCTTCAGGTATAGATCCTGCTGTAACTGTCAATGGCGGAGCCATACTCTACCAGCGCGGAGTGGGAATTAAACCAGTAAAACTGGGGGAAGACTTTATGCTCGTCGTGGGGAATACTGGGGAGAGAAGGTCTACGGGGGCTATGGTTGAAAAAGTTAGAGTCTTCGCTGAGAGAAGGAGAGACGTCATGGATGGTCTCAGAAAGGCGTATTCGTCAACGGTTTTAAGAGCTTTAGAAGCGCTTGAAAAAGGGGATCTTGAAGAATTAGGTTTGCTCATGAATATAAACCA
>CALKCG010000063.1 GCA_938082915.1 uncultured archaeon
TTAGCCTCCACTCGTATGTTTGATGTTTTAAGGAGAATTATGGAGGGGGGTGAATAGTGATGTACGTTAGAATTAGCGGAAGGCTTCTTATAAATGCCGCTAGTATGAATGCCCAAGGCGTCGTAGGCAATGTAGTAGAACTTACGAAGATACACTTAGCTCTACCTAAAGATAGTGGTTACGACATTGTAGAGGTCCCAGCTGTAACTGGGAACTCCTTAAAACACTGGCACTTCGTTCACTTCGTAGAAGAATATAAGCGCCTCGGGGGTTCAAGTCTGTGCAGAGACTGCAAGAGGGGCATTGGGTACAGAACCAGGGACAAAAAAGATGAAGATGAGGCTAGTTATATAAAAGATTGCGCTGGTGAAGACCTTCACGGCTTCTTAATGCCAGATTTACAAGTTAGGCGAGAGAGTCTGATTAAGTTTTCATTTCTGGTACCTGTTGAAGATTTGTTGGAGCATTCAATAGATACCGTTACCCATAACAGGGTTGTAATAGACGAGAAAGGTAGAATTGAAGCTGAAGCTGCTATGATGCTTTTTAAGAGGCAGTACGCTTCAAGCATCTACGGCATTTCAGCCACCCTAGACCTAGGCCTCATAGGTACTAGACTTTACTCTGCCGATAAGAGCCTTACGATAGATCCCAAAGAGGCTGTTCTAAGGGCTAAGGCTGCTCTACTGGCCTTCATACCCATGTTTAGTGGTAAATTGGGAGCCAATATGTCTCGTTCCCTTCCAGCTGAGAGCGTGGAGCAACTTCTCGTCGCTTCATCTAACCATCCAATACCGCTACTGATGAATGGCATGTACTTAGATTATGCTGAGAGAAGCGTACGTACACTCAACAACTACTGTAAAGCCACCGGAGTTAAGGCCACACTCCATACCTATCGGGTTAAACTACCCGAAGACCTTGTCAAAAGCCTCGCTGAGAACGTCCAACTCAAAAGTTATGATGAGTGGTCAGACATATTCCACGGTCTTGTTGGAGAAGTGGAGGAGGGGTTTTGCAAAAGCCGCTAGTAGTTGAGGTCATTGTGAGGCCTTCACCATACTCAATACGTAGACCCCTATCGTATCAAGTGGCAGATGCGTTTCCTTTACCGCAACCATCTTCGCTAATGGGAGCTTTAGTCTGTTGTTTAGCTAAAATCAAGTTCTTAAGTGCTAAAGGTGTGAAAGACGAGTACATCAGGGAATTGGTAGAGCAGGTGCTTGATAAGACGATTACGGCAACAATAAAGCCTTTGAGTGCTATAACGGTAAACCCGGTAATATTGACAAGGCTTAGAGTTCTGGAGAAGAAACTAGATACTGTGTCCGAGAGTATCGAAAGGGGTAGATTAGTGACCGATGCCATGGTTAGAGAGTATGCCTATGGAGGGTTTGCGGTATATTTTGTCTTTCGTGACGGGGGTTTAGTAGAGCCATCTCTAAAAGCCCTCTATCTTCTAGAGAGAATGGGCGATACTGAATCTTTGGTCTCGGTTGAATCCGTTAACCTTTGTGAAGTAGAGCTTATCGGTGATGAAGGAGAAGTGGATACCTCTACTAGGGCTGATAAAGTACGAGAGGTTTATGGAGATTTTATGGCGATGAGGCAGTGCGTGGAGGAATTCTCTCTAAAGATTAAAAGAGTTGGAAGGGTTGAGTTTAGAGGAGGAGCTAGGCGATACCTTGAGGACTTAAGTAAGAAGTATACTCGAATAATATACCTTCCATTAAGAGCCGAGGTAGTGGATGACAAGATATTGTATCTACCGTCTAGGTTTAAAGTTAAGACTATGAAGGGCTTCAAACTCGTAAGAGTTAAGGGCTTCACTGAAGCATGTCTTGTGACTGGTGCTGCCCTATGAGCCTTTTAAACGGTTTGCCTAAAGTACTAGGCTCCATCGTCTCTGCTTGGCAGAATTACAAGGACAGCGTTAGAGAAAACCCCAAGCTTAGCCTACTCGACTGGATTGAGAAAGGATTGCAAAGTGCCTTGACCCATCCTTTCCTAATCAGACCTTATCCATTTCAGTCAAAATTGGCGGAGGAATTGCTTAAACTTGATGAAGATTACAGGCTGCTTCTCGTCAAGGCCCCTACGGCTTCGGGTAAAACGGAAGCCGTGTGCGCACCCTTCCTAACGCAGCTAATAATGAACCATTATCCAATATCGCCTAGATTAATCTACACGTTACCACTCAAATCGTTAGCAAACGTAATGCGAGTAAGGCTTTCAACTTATCTACTAGCCTCAAAGTTCTTGGCTTCAGGATTGGATTTAGATTCTGTCAAATCTTTCACAAATAAGTATCGGACCGATAGAGGATTTCCGGTTTCCCTCGAGGCTGGTTCTATGACGGGACCTAAAGCCTACTTCTATGGAAGCTTCATGGTAGTTGCTACGATAGATGCAGCTGTATACAGCTACATTATCCAAAGGGTTCCAGGAGGACTTAGGAATCCTAGGTTAAGCCTCCCCACTGGACTTTTAGCAACTTCGCTTCTAGTATTCGATGAGGTACAGATGCTACAGGACGAACACTATTATTCCCCCAGACTGCTTAACTTGATTCTACGTCAACTTGTAAATGCTCACGTGCCAGTAGTAGTGATGACGGCTACCATGCCAAGCTTACTCGAAGAGGAGTTACTTGATGGAATGCATTACGCCACCATCGAGGAGAGATATGCTAAGAGGGGGAGGGTCTACGTAAGGTGGAGGCCTGAGAACACTTTAAGCATTGCTTTGAAAGATGAAAACACGATAAAGAGAATATCTGATACGTTGGATTCAGACCTACACGTATTAGTCGTCGCCAATACTGTAAGCAAAGCTTGCGAAGCACATCGAATACTAAGGGAGAGATTTGGGGATCGTACCGTTCTTCTTCACGGACGCTTAATAAATCTAGATAGGGCTATGATCGAAGAGGAATTGAAGAAAAAGGCTAGAGTCATAGTAGCTACCCAAGTTATAGAGTCTGGTTTCGACTTTGATTCAGGTTTGATTATTACTGAAGTTGCGCCGCCCGACAGCCTCATTCAGAGGATAGGACGGGTGGCGAGGAAGGACTACATGAGGGGCGATGCGATTATAGTCAACGTTGAAGGCGCAACTCCCTACATGGACGAACTAGTGGAAAATACTAAAAAGCTCCTCAGTGAAGATTGTGAGTCTATATCTAGGTCCCTCTTGGATTTGGAAGAGGCCAATGAGGTTATGGATATGGTATACGTGAAAGAGGTAGTGGAAAAGCTTACTCAGGAATATGATGAGAAATTTATCAGGTCTAAGCGGTATCTTTCAAAGTTAAGGCTATTTAGCTTATCCCCCGAAGACTTAGAGTTCCGTTTTAGACCTGAGTTGTACGTTACCCTAGTAATAGACGGTAAACCAGAGGGGGAAATATATGATTTATGGATTTCTCTCAAAGAAAAGAGGCACATAATAGTACCAGTCGGAATGTGGAGAAAGTTTACGACGTTTCTTGAAAACAGATCTCTAAACGTCGGTTTAAATTTGGCTGAGTCCCTTTTATCCAAAGGGTTGATGATTGGTGTTTTGAGGAAATTTATTAGAATTCGTAAAGGCGGGAGGGAGTTATTGATGACGTTGGAGAAAGTACCTAGGAGGCTTTTACCTATGAATGTTTACCTAGTCAGAGAAGGCGCCTACACTTTCCCTGAAGGTCTAATTATCCGTAAGTAGGTGACATATATGAGTGGGGTTTTTGCGTGGAAGGATGAGAGGTTTGAAGACCATTTACACAATATGTTAAACCTATGGGATAAATCCTTTAAGCTCGTCTATCTTCCGACTATTTCTAGGATTTTAGGGTTAGATCATCAAAGGGCGAATGCGTTGGTTGAGAAGCTCATAATGTTACACGACGTAGGTAAGCTCTATAAGAAGTATCAAGAGTTTCTTTTAGGACAGAGCGAATTGAGCCGCGTAAACTATAGACACGAGCTCGTAAGCGCATACTACG
>CALKCG010000064.1 GCA_938082915.1 uncultured archaeon
ACGAATAAGCTCCTCTATGGACGCTCTCTTAAGGTCTTCAATGGTTTTGTATCCAGCATTGTAGAGAGCTCTTGCTCTAACCCTTCCAATACCTTCAAGAGATACTAATGGTAGAAGCTCCTCCTTAATACCGAATTTGACTCTTTCCCTTAAGATGCGTATCTTTGAAAATAGTTTTTCAAGCATCATAAGCTTTGAAAGTTCTTGTGCCGCGTAGAGAAGCCATTCCGCACTTGAAATAATCCTATAGAGATCACCAGGTTCTACACCATACTTTTCAAGTATTACGTTTTCAGATTGTTCATTTATCCACTCATGTAAAACTAGAGCTATTTTAATCTCCCCTAATACCACTTCGAATCCGATAGCATCTGAATATGCGTTCGCTAGGCTTATTAGAAGCTCGTCTTTATGGAGTTCTAATGCTGTTGTAAGTCTTTCTGCTTCTCCCCGTCTCGGGTAAAGTTTCGGCTTGACATCAGGTGTATGGGCTATAAGCTGTAAAAGAGCGAAATCTGTTATATCATCTGGTCTTCTTTTTTCAAATCCATCCACTATTATCGCGGCTGATAGAGGATCTATATAGAGTTCTGAAACCCTTTTACCTAGAGAAGTAGCCTCAATTCCCCCCCTTACAATTTTTATAAATCCGTTTTCTTCAAGGTCTCTTAAAACTCCGTCTATTGGTTTAACTATCGGTTCTACGCCCATCTGATGTACGTAGAGGGTTTTAGAGAAAAATTCTAAGACTTCTCTTTTATCATGTACCGCATTGGTGGCAATAACGGACAGCACATGGGATCTAAGATACGGCTCAGCGCCTAAATTCGACCATATACGTTCCGGTCTGGCGTATATATAATGTTCCATTATGAAATTCGCCTCGTCATAATCCCTAGCCATCAATATCGATTCTCCTATTGGATCGTAGTTGGGTCTACCAGCTCTTCCAATCATTTGCTTATACTCCATAACGCTTATCGGAACCCTCCCATATCCCGGCTCATACCTTTCATAACTGGTTAAAATAACCCGTCTAGCTGGTAAGTTGACTCCCGCTGCAAGTGTAGGTGTAGCTGTTAAAGCTTTAATGTATCCTTTTCTGAAGTTGTTTTCGATTACAGTTCTACGTTCATGTTTCAAACCGGCATGGTGAAATGCTACGCCGTTTTCAATAAAACTGGCTAGAGATTCATCGAGACTTGTCACAGATTCGTCACTCAATATGCTATTAGCTATTTTCTTCAGGCTTCTTTCAGTCTGCTTATTTAAAAGCGGCTTGACTGTTTTAGTAAGTCTTTTAGCAAGTGCGACGGCGTTTCTCCTAGTATCTGCGAATATCAAGATTTGTCCGCCATTTCTAATAGTATCATAGGTTATGCTTTCAATTGGATCGCCATGCTCCTCTATCTCCAGAGCTGTTCCATCGTTAAATATCACTCTCCCATCTACGTATACTCCCTCTCTCAGCCTTACTGGTCTCCAATCTGTGGTAACGTATTCTGCATTAAGCCATTCAGCAATCTCCTCAACATTTCTAACGGTTGCACTCAATGTCAATATTTGACCCTTATGGTTAAGTCTTCTAAACCTCGTTAAAACCACTTCCAGAGTCGGTCCTCTATCACCCTGCCCAAGATAGTGAATTTCGTCGACAACTAGAAGGCTTATTTCTTTAACCCACGTTGCTCCATGCCGAAGGAGACTGTCGAACTTCTCATATGTCGTAACTATTAGGTCGTACTTACCAAGCCATGGGTCGCTACTATCATAGTCTCCGGTTGATACGGCTACTCGTATTTTCTCTCCATAGGATTTCCTGAGATTTTCATATCGTTTAAACCTTTCATATTTCTCTGATGCTAGAGCCTTCAGAGGTGTTGTATACAGGACTTTGCCATCCAATTCGAGAATATGTTTAAGAGCGCATACTTCTGCAACAAGAGTCTTACCGCTAGCCGTAGGACTAGCCATCAAAAGGTTTCCGCCGTCTAAAACCTTGGTTCTCTTAAAAGCATCTTCCTGTGGGGGGTATAGTTCGCAAATACCCTCTTCTAGGAAAACCTTCTTAATGGATTCATGTACTGGAAGCTCATCTATTCTCATAAGGACCCTGAAGCCGGAGGGCTATGTCTTCTTCAGAAAACCGTCTTTTGGAGCATATACAGTTCCATCCTTGCGGAGTTGCTGAATTAAGTTTACTGCTTCGCTTCGGCTTATGCCGTATTCCTCTTCTAAAACTTTGTAAACAGCTTCCTCTTCAGCCATACCTGTTTGCTTAGATAAGTTTACGATAACACTTATGACTGCTTGAAGCTTATCTCTTAGACTCTTAGGTTTACCTGTCATTATTATGTCTATATCTATTTTCCCGGTCGTAATATCCATACCCACTTGCTCAAGGCTTTTACACATAAGTGCTATGGCTCTCTTAGCATCATCTGCTGTAACCTCTTCTCTTAAAGCCACCCTGGCTCTAGCTTCAGCAAGTCTAACTATTGATTCAAGTTGTCTAGCCGTTATAGCTATTGGAGATTCGGTAAATTCACTAACACTACGCATTTTAAGGTAGAAGTCTTTTATAGCCTCCATAGCCTCTTGAGTAATCTTTGGTTTAATACGCTTGCTATAGCTTATGTATTTTCTCAGAAGGTTTGGATCCATAGGCGTCTTAACTACATCCCATCCTTCACTATGGAGCTTAAGTATATGCTCTGTCAATCTACTATCGTACTCTCTACTGGGCTGATCCTTCAAGATGAATATGAGGTCAAACCTTGAGAGGAGGGTGATCGGCAGATTTATATTTTCAGCTACCGTTCTATTCGGATCGTAGCGTCCAAGAGCTGGGTTTGCCGCAGCCAGTATAGACGTTCTAGCGTTCAAAGTAGCTACTATGCCTCCCTTTGCTACGGATATCGACTGCTGCTCCATAGCTTCATGCATAGCCACACGGTCTTCATTCCTCATCTTATCTATCTCATCTATGGCGCAAACTCCTCGGTCTGCTAGAACAAGTGCACCCGCCTCTAAAACCATTCCTCCAGTTTTCTCTCTAACCACGGCGGCTGTTAAACCTGCAGCCGTCGTCCCCCTACCATGTGTGTAAAGTCCTCTGGGAGCTATCCTCTGCACGTATCGTAAAAGCTGGCTTTTACCGGTGCCGGGATCCCCTACTATAAGTAGGTTTATATCGCCTCTAATTCTAGTTCCGTCTTGTAGGGTTTTAGTAACGCCTCCAAATAGAAGATACATTATGGCTTCTTTAATTTCATCGTAACCGTAGATAGATGGAGCTATAGACTGCTTAATCTTCTCATGTATGTCCTTCTGCTTGGCAAGTTCAACTATATGTCTCTCCTCTTCAGAAGATATTTCAACGGTTTCGGGGTCTTTACCGTAAACTTCAAGGTTATTTACTTCGAGTGTTATATTGAAAACCCTCATTCTTCCAACTGTTGGAAAACCCTCTTGAATCGCTCTAACAGTTCCAATTATAATGACAGTATCACCTGGTCTAGCTGTATCCACGAGTTCTTCATATACTCGTATATCTATCCACCTCGGCAGTTGGCCTGGTGGCAAATCTTCAGGCTTCTCTTGGACTCTGAGCTCCTGATAGTCTATGAATAGCGATTCTGATTGAAGAAATTCAAATGGTCCCTTTCTCTTACATCCTTCGCAGACAGTAGGTGTTCTCATAACCATACCGGTTTGAAGTACGTACTGTTTGTGTTCGCAGCTTTTGCATTTGAAAGCCGCCTTCGTGAGGAGTGGTTTAACAGGGCTAGCTCTAACCACTATACCTTCAACTCTAACGAGTTTGTTTATGTGTTTAGCTCCAAGCCTTCTAAGTGAAACTGTAAGGTCTTCAGGGAGTTTTTGAATTCTAACTCTAATCCCTTCTATTTCCTCCGCATAGTGAGGGTCTTCCATTTTCAATTGCGCTAAAGCAGCCCTCTCCAAAGCCGGTAGGTAATCGTCGGGATTTATAACAAGTTTTTTCGCAAGTTCAGAATCGTAAGCTATGATGTCTACAAAATCTACAGCTAACGACTTACTACCAGATATAGACATCTGATTAAGTCTAACCCTATACTTTTCACTTGAAAGTACTTCTTGAAATCTTTCTTCAACACTAACCTCCAGTATCGTCCACCCCCTTTGATAAGTCTAAAATATAATCACGCCAAAACTCTACAATCCGTTTAATTTCATCGTATAGAGATCTTTCTTCAACGGTTAGAAGTTGGAGGAGCTCTTGTGGAACATCCAAGCTCGCCGCCATATTGACGATTTTTCTGGTTCTGATATCTATAATATCTCTTGCTAGCCTTTTAGACCTCTCTAAAAGTTGAGTATTACCGCGGTTTTCAGCCTCATATTTAACCTTTCTAAGATACAATCTAAGCTTCTGGTAAAAATCTCCTTGAATTTCGCTTAAACGCGTGCTGGGTTGAAGTCCCTCCCTCCAGTGAACGTTGGTAAGCTCTTCACTTGTCAATTCTTCACCCTGTTTAAATGCAGCAACCCCCTTCTCAATTAGTTTAAGGGCTATCCAGCGTTTCAGTTTAACTTCGGAATCTGGCTCACAGGGTTTTATGTTCTCTCCTAAGACTGTAATGCCCTCTAGGCTTTTTAAAATCTTAATCTTCACATCCTTATTGAGGAATTCAATCTTCAACTCTTCTAAAGCATCTTTTAAATTCATTATCTTCCTTAATATATT
>CALKCG010000065.1 GCA_938082915.1 uncultured archaeon
AAAGATTATTCATGGATAGGATGGTCAAGGAAGCTGTTCATGAGATATGTCATACGTATGGGTTACGTCATTGTCCCAACTCTAGATGCGTCATGCATTTTTCAAATAGCATATTGGACACAGATCTTAAATCAAAAATTCCATGTTCTTCATGTATGAGAAAGCTTATGGCGGTTTTAGACTAGCTTATATAGTTGAAACTTCACCATTATAGGTGAATGTCGCTGGATAAGAAGACGATAATGGATATTCTTAAAGGGGTTTACGACCCAGAATACCCTGTCTCGGTAGTAGAGATGAATGTAGTCGATGAAAGCTCTATTGAAATACTTAGTGATGGGAAAATCCGGGTGACGTTTAAACCGACTACACCCTTCTGTCCGATGGGTGGTTTAATAGGTGTTCTAATAAAGTATGCTTTAGAAAAGACTTTAAACGTTAAAGCCGAAGTTTTAGTCAAACCAGGGTCTCATGTGAGTGAAGGCACCATCAATAACGCCATTAACGACGAAAGTCAATATGAGGCAATTATCAAACAGCTCTCAGATATGAATTTACTTAAAAGCTGCGTTAAAGTTAAATGATAGATTTACATCTCTAAGGAAGGGGGTTAAAAATGAAAGTCAGAGTAGATAGAGATGCTTGCATAGGTTGCGGTTTATGTGCTTCACTATGCCCGGAAGTCTTCCAACTAGATGACGAGGGTAAGTCTAGAGTTATCAACCCTGATGGATGTGACGGATGCAACTGCAGAGAAGTTGCTGATCAGTGTCCGGCAGCAGCAATAATCATAGAAGAATAGTTGCGATTCCCCTCCTACTCTTTTTTCCCATAAATCTTATCAGTGTCTAAACCGTTTTTAATACACAGGATGAATTTAGAAGTTAAAAGGGAGAAACAGCTTGTAGCAAAGTATGCTAGCTCTTTGATCAAAGATGGTGAAGTTGTTGGGCTTGGCAGTGGAACCACAGCGGCTATGTTCGTTAGAGAATTGGCTAAGAGGATTGAAAGCGAGGGGCTTAAAGTCGTAGTGATTCCTTCGAGTATACCGATAAAACTTCTTGCTTTAAGTTTAAAGATGTCTGTGTCGTCTCTAGACGAACATCCAGTTGTAGATGTTGACGTTGACGGTGCTGATGAAGTCGATAGAAAGCTCAATCTACTTAAAGGAGGCTCGTACGGCGCTTTCACAAATGAGAAGGTGCTCGCAGCTTCTTCTAAGAGATTCATCGTGATAATTGACCATACTAAGCTCGTTAAGACGCTTCACACGAAGTTTCCAATACCCGTTGAAGTTTTAAGAGAAGCTAGGGAGCTTGTTTTCAGAAGGATTTCTAAAATCGGAGGAGAAGCCCGGCTTAGGGTTTACAGGGTAAACGGTGAAGAAATTCCTCTGATGACTGAGCGTGGAAATTTCATAGTTGAAGTACGGTTTAGACGTGTAGATAGAAGCTTTAAGGAAATCGATCAAGAGCTTAAGGAGATACCTGGCGTCGTTGAAACAGGGCTTTTTCTAGATGTGACGGATACTGTATGCGTAGGCTTCGGCGAAAAAGTTGAAGTATTTAACCGCGGCGAGGAAATACCAGAACGGTTGATAGGAGTGGCATGAATCGTTACTATTACTATAGGTTTTCTCCATGAGATTTACAGTTGTAGGGCATACAACAGTAGACTTAATATGCGTGGCTGAACATCCCACTTATCCAACTCCCGGCGGCCCTCCAGTTTACGCTTCTATGACGGCTTTAAGACTTGAATGCGATGCTATACCGGTTTCAAAGGTCGGATACGATTTCCCTGATGAATTCATGATTTGGCTTTCAAGATCTGGTTTAAACACAAGCCTCTACATCAGAGATTTAAACTCTAGAACTACACGGTTTAAACTCGTATATGGAGGTAGTGGTAGGACTTTAAAGCTCCTAAGCTTATGCAGTCCCATTACTCCACCAGAACTCGAAGATCTTCCGAAAGTTGAACTAGCACACGTAGGCTCTGTAGCGGGTGAAGTCGGATTGGAAACTTTGAAAGCGTTGAGAGTTAAAGCTAACATGCTTTCAATAGACGTTCAAGGCTTTATAAGGAAATTTAAAGAAGATGGTGAAGTCTACGAAGATAAATGTTTAAACCTCGAAGTACTTTCAAATGCGGACATAGTCAAGCTAAGTATGAAAGAAGCGGAGGCTTTAACCGGGACTAGTGATCATATGGAAGCACTTAAGAAGCTTAGAAAGTTATATCATGGCATAGTGCTTCTAACACTTGGAGAAACCGGCTCCCTCTGCATGGTTGATCATAAAGTTTTACAAAGCCCACCTTATAAGCCTCCCAAAGTCGTCGATCCAACTGGAGCTGGAGATAGTTTCATAGCTAGTTTTACTGTTGAATTTTTCCGTAGTGGCGATTTGAATTGGAGTTTAGCAGTAGCCTCAGCAGCTTCATCTTTCGTTACTGAAGGATACGGGCCCTCAAGATTCGGCTTGAGAGATGAAGTCTATGAAAGAGCTGAAACATTGATCGATAGAATCGAAAGGGTAGTTTTTTAAACATAAGAATTAACTTTTGCTTGCGTTTTCTGAACAGCATTACATAGTTAAAGATTGCTACAAAGTCGAAATATGCCCCCTTCGTTTTGCAGTGAAATTTATTATTCTTATAGTGGAATGATGTTTTTCCATACTTGTATTCTATATATCCTTATGCCTTAGAAGTCTTTTCACATATGTTATGTCTTTTGTCTTATAATATTCCATCGTCTAAAGATGTACACATCATTTTTAGGACTCTTTGGTTGCTTTTTTGCAACATTTTTCTTTGTCGAAAGAATATTACCTTAACGCTTCGTATTGTCGGCGCCTCAGAAGCCTCTAAACATAAGCTCAGTTTAGAAGAGTCAATTAATCAATTTTTTCAATTTAGCTATAAATTGCTTTACATCTTCATAATACTCTTTTATTACATCTTCATGCAACCAGTTTTCATAAAAATTTTGATGCAATGTGTTAGCTACTGAGAAGAGCCTTCTAAATTCTGGCTCGTTCCGCTCTTCACCCAGCCTCCTAACAAAACTAAAAAGTTCTCCATGCGACAAGATTGAAATCTCCCTAGCAGCAGCTACGGCCTTAACCATTAAGGCCGCTGACCCCCACATTTTCTCAGATGCTTGCACACGGTCTCCTTTGGCTAAAAAATTCTCAGCATCCACTAAGTACTTCTCCGATAATCTCATATATGCTTCGGCCCTCTCCGATGAACTTATCTTTTCATTAAGCCCTCTACATAACATCTCTAAGACCAACTCTTCAACACTGATCCCAGTTTTCTCGCATTCCTTTCTCAGCTTTTCCTCAACTCGCTTAGGAAGTATCAGCTCCAAAGAACTTACACCTACTTATGACGAACTTTCAGCATCTTATAAAGATTCCTTCAACTAAGGTGCCATGGATCCTAATACGCATTGAAGTGAGAACTTTGTCTGAGGATTGCTTGATAGTTTTTCGACCCTAATGTGTGGGGTTAGACCAAGGAAATTGATACGCGCAGCCTCTCAAACCGAAGGAGCACTCTTTTGACTGTTATTAGATTGAAGCCTTCCTTTCAAATTGTCTAAAGTATATTTCTCTAACCTTATCAATTGTATCTGCCTCTTCGACTTTTTTATCCCAGCGTATTCTGACTATTCTGGCAAATCGAAGCGCGAAACCAGAAGGATACTTCTGACTTCTCTGTACTTCATTGTAGGCAACTTCAACCACTATCCTAGGGTTCACCCAGACTCTACGCCTCTCTTTTTTAACAATATCGCCTTCAAGGATCTTCGTAAGGTTTTCAAACTCCGTATCCGTCAAACCTTTAAAGGTTTTCCCTATTACTGTAAAGCTGCCAGTTACCTTGTCTAAAGCGGCTAGAAAGTAGTCGCTTATCCACTTATACCTACGACCATATCCATACTCTCCTCCGACTATAACCAAATCTAACGCATCTAAAGTCCCCTTAACCTTCAACCACTCTCTACCACGTATACCAGGATGGTAAGTACTATCCAGCTTTTTAGCTACGACGCCTTCATGTCCAGCTTCTAAAGACCTTCTGTAAAAGTCTTCAGCCTCATCTAGGTTTTGAGTTATTAGGCAATCTACTACGGGTATTGACTCCACTCTATGGATTAAATTCTCCCTTCTCTTAATGTAAGGTTCATCTATCATTAGGGAATCTTCAGCCACCAATATGTCGAATAGGTACAGTTTAATCGGGAGTTTTCTAGCCTCCTCTTCAACTTCTCTGATGCGTTTAAACCTGTGCATAAGCTCTTGAAATGGAAGAGGTTTACCGTTAAAGTCTACAGTTATAGCCTCCCCTTCAACTATGCAGCTTTTTAGCTTAGCCTCCCCTTTAACAATATCTACAACTTCTGGTAAGCTGGAAGTAACGTCTTTAAGACCTCTTGAGAAGATTTTAACTTCCCCATTGAATACATGTATTTGAACTCTAGCCCCATCAAGCTTATACTCAAATGCTGCTTTGCCTTTAAATTCATCTAAAACCTCTTTAATGCTATAAGCCATACTTGCAAGCATAGGCTTTATAGGGCTCAACGGATTATACCTTACATTCATAATACCGTTAACACCATATGTCTTAGCTACCACCGCGGTTTCAGCTAAATCTCCACTAAGCATTAAAGCCTTCTCTAAAGCCTCGTACGGGATGTGGAAGGCTTTGGATAAAGCCTTAGCGATTATTCCCTCTTTAACACCTATTCTAAGATCTCCTAGAATTATCCTGACTAGATATTTGGCTTCTAGTGGAGAAGCTTTACTGAATAAGCCCTTTAAAACTTTAAGCTTTTTATACTTTGAACCTGAGCCCTTGGCTTCAGAGACTTCTCGAAGCACCGAATCTAACTCTTCGAGTGTAAGAGGATTTGCCGATAGTAGGGTTTGACGGCTGAGTCTTCTAGATTCCAAGATCGATTTAACGGCGCTTCCAACGTCACCAGTCTCGTTGAAAGCCTTATAGAAATCTCCATCAGTAAACTTATACGGGTCTTTTAAAGCTTTTAAAAGTGTAGCCCAGCTTACGTTTAACGCCTCCCTAAAGTCTGACGTAGTGAGTCTAATAGCTGTTTTAAGGTCTTTCGAATCCAGATCCTTAAAATATCCCGCTACAACTTCTATAACTTCACTTCTGGAGTTAAGCCTCCCTATATTTTCGTATACTTCACATAGCCTCAGGAAAGTCTCCTTCAAATTCCACGTATATCCGAGTAAAACCTACGTTAAAGATTATCCAACATACTCGTGTAAATTTCCACTACACAGGTCTATATTTTTAAATGCGGATTGAAGATATATTTCAACGTTGTGGTTAATTTAATAGTGGGGGAAATTGGTGGAGTTTTCGGAGTTTTTCTCTAAGAAGCCTTTCGCAGTTGTCGCTCATAGAGGAGCTTCAGGCTACGAACCCGAGAATACGATTAAAGCTATTGAAAAAGCTATAGATATGGGTGCTGATGCCGTAGAGGTCGATGTTAGACTTTCCAAGGACAGTGTGCCAGTAGTAATACACGATGAAACCTTGAATAGAACTACAAATGGGTCGGGTAGGGTTGACAGTTACACTTCTGAGCAGCTTAAAAATTTCGACGCCGGTAAGGGTGAGAGAATTCCGCTTCTTTCAGAAGTCTTAGACGTAGTACGTGGACGTGTATGCCTATTGTTGGAGCTTAAAGAAGTTCGCGCATCTAAATGTGCTCTAAGAATTGTAGAAAGTAAGGATATGTTGAACCAGGTTATGTTTATATCGTTTTACGAGGATGCGTTAAAGGCAGTTGCCGAATCAAACCCCAGTACATATAGAGGCTTGATTTATTCAAAGTCCGGAGACTTCATTCTCACGGCTAAAAGTATTAATTGCGTAGCCGTTATGCCTCATTACAAGCTTGTCTCCCTTAAGACTGTAGAATTTGCCCATAGGCTTGAGCTTAAGGTGAACGTTTGGACTGTAGACGATTTGAAAACCGCTAGAGAGTTGGCTGGGATTGGTGTAGATTCTATAACAACAAACAAACCGGATTTAATTGTAAATCTTAGGAGAGGATTGTAGAACGGGAAAACCGTTATATATCTATTAGGGTAAAGTTTCATTGTCATGTCTACTGAGAAACCGTTTGAAAAGTGGTCTGCAAGCATATGTCCATTATGCTTCAGAAAAATACCTATGCGAATCTACGAGGAGAACGGCGTCATATACCTAGAGAAAACGTGTCCAGAGCATGGTAAGTTTGAAGACGTTTACTGGGGGGATGCCGAATATTATAAGTGGTTTGAGAAAACGTGGAATACCGCCAGATACATTGGTAGTGGTCTTGAAAACCCTAGTTCTCAGATAGATAGAGGTTGCCCCTTCGACTGCGGATTATGCCCTCAGCATAAAACCCACACAATACTAGGCATAATAGACGTCACTAATAGATGCGTGACATACGACTGTGAACTTATCCTTGAGGATGGTACTATCGTGGAAATAGGAAAATTTGTGGATGAGAACCTTCCCTCAGATGGGAGTAACTCTAGGATGATTGCCAAACCAATACGTGTGTTAAGTTGCAATCCGCCTAAACCTACGTATCCTGAAGTCATAGCCGTCCATAGGTTAAAGGCTCCGAACGACTTGATAAGAGTCTGTACGATTTCAGGAGTTGAGCTTAAAGTAACTCCTGACCATGAAATATTAATTGATGGCGAACATGGAGCTCAACTCGTCAGAGCCGATCAACTGAAGGTGGGAGACCTTGTATATGCACCTACTAAGATAGATGTGAATGTTAAAAACCTACTGGTCTTAGAGTTGGTAGACGATTATAGGCTTTACGTTCATCCGGATAATATGCTTATGGAGTTAATACGCCGTAAAGCCAAGGAAATATACGGGTCTCTAAGAAGAGCCATAAGTCAATTGCAACTTAAATGTTGGAGTCTTTATGACTTAAGCGTCGGAATAAACTTTAGGGATTTCAAGAGGATGTGCGAGAAACTTGGGATTGACCAGGAATTCTCCCTAACTCACATCGAAAAGGTTTCTTGGCGTAAGAAAACGGTCGGACTGAAGGCAAAGTATTTTGATGAAGATTTAGCATACCTCATAGGGCTTATAGCTTCAGATGGATCTCTATCTACTAGTAGGAGCCGTGGGGTGTATGAGATTAACTTCCACAACGTAAAACCAGAGCTGGTAGAGAAAGCGAAGCATATTGTTGAGACTTTGTTTCCAAATACCAAATGTCGTATTTACACAAATAAAAGGGGTTGTTTAAGACTATCATTTAACAACCTATTGGTTTACGATCTGATTAAGAAGATCGTGATCGAAGGTGGGTTGAAGGACATATTTAAGCTACATGATAAGTGCGTAGCTGCGTTTCTAAGGGGATATTTCGACGGCGATGGAACGGTGAGCTTAGCCTCTAATTCAGTGTACTATGTTACATCTAGTAGAAAAAGGGCCGTAAGGATTGTCCAGCTCTTAAGGAGATGCGGAATTCTAGCCTCCATACGTGAGAAGCAGAGAAGAGACTCCTCAAAGTCAAGTTACTACGTTGTCGTGATCTCGGGGTTTAAAGACGTATCTGCATTCGTGAATGTTATCGGGAGCCATCACCCTGAGAAGTTCGAGAAACTTAAGCAGTTGGCTGTTGAAGGACGTGTGAGAAAAATCGGAAAATCTAGACGAGAGATTGTCCCCAGGATTTGTATAAAGTTCTTAACCGAAGTAGTTAATCATCATAAGCTTAGCAGGGTAACGCTATATCCGGAAGACCCAGGCTATCTCTCCAAGGTTTTAACGGGAAAAAGGAACATAACGAAAACAACTTTAAGGAAGATCCTCAGCCGCCTACGCGATCTTGAGCTGTGTGAAAAATGTAGAAGCATTGTTCAGATGGCTTGGAAATACTCATCTGAAGACTTCTTCTTAGACGAAGTTAAAGTGCTTGACGTAGTTGCTTCAGAAGACGAGTACGTTTACGATATAACGGTAGATAAAAATCACCTATTCGCAGCAAACGGTCTCATCTACGTCTCAAACTGCAATATGGCCTGTCCGGTGTGCTTCGCATATGCGGGTATTGTAAACTACGTCTATGAGCCTACGTACGAGCAGATAGTTGATATGATTAGGCTTTTCAGGTCCAGTAGTCCGTGGGCTGCAAACGCTCTACAATTTAGTGGAGGAGAGCCTACGCTTAGAAACGACCTCCCTGAATTGGTTAGAGAAGCAAAGCGAGCTGGAATTAGACATGTAGAGGTTAATACGAATGGTATTAGGCTTGCTGAAGATTTAGACTACTATAAGCGACTGTTGGATGCTGGTATGGATACGATGTATCTTCAATTCGACGGGTTGAGGGAGGAGATATACTTTAAACTCAGGGGAAGGGGAGGCCTCGTCAATATCAAGAATAAGGTTATTGAAAACGCTAGGAAGCTTGGACATAAGTCTATAGTGCTAGTGGTCACGTTAGCTAAAGGCGTCAACGATGGTGATCTAGGAGATATCATAAGATACGCTATCAGCAATAGAGACGTAGTCAGATGCGTAAATATACAGCCGATATCTATGGCTGGTAGAGCTAGGAAGGAGGAGATGAGAAAGATGAGGATAACAATACCGGATGCCGTAAAGCTCATCGAAGAGCAGACTAATTGGGTGGTTTCCAGGTGGAGCTGGAGGCCTGTAAACTGGCCCCTACCCATCGCTAAGGGAATGGAGATTGTTAAAAATAGAACGTATCCAGAGTTCACTCTACATCCACACTGTGGTGTAGCCACGTTTCTAGTGGCTAAAGAGGATGGGTCTTTCACACCGATAACCGAGCTTGTAGACGTTGATAATTTTGCCAAAGTATTCTGGGAAATATACTACCTAGGGGTTAAAGGTCATAGTAGAAGGGCTAAATTGAACGCTCTTAAGCTTCTTCCGATGGTGAAGAGTGAGTTTATCAGGAATCTCCTTAAAGACATTGTAACTAAGGGGAGCTATGAAGCCTTGGGAAAGTTTATGTATAACGTTGTGATGATTGGGATAATGCACTTCCAAGACGTATGGAATCTAGATTTAGATAGAGTGAATAGGTGCGGCATACACTACGCTACTCCAGACGGAAGGATAATATCGTTCTGCACATATAATTCAATCCATAGAGCCGCATTTGAAGAGAAATTTAAACAGTCAGCAGAAGACTGGATGAAACAAGCCGGGAAAAAGCTTACTGATTATGCTTAGCGCTTTTTAAATGATCCTCAATGAGAGTCTATGTAATATTCCCCTATCCATTTAATTAAACTACAGTGCACCATCGCCCTATGCATGCATCTAAGCCAATTAGAAAAAGTCAAGAGCGATGAAACCAGTAAACGAAATAAGTCTATCTATTGATTAGTTTGAAGTCATTTGAAAGCGAGCATCAATGGTTTGACACACAGTCTTCAGAGTTTTACTGGTTCTTCTCTATGAGATTTTCCGGGGTTATACCTAGTTCTCGAGCCTTTCTAAGCATTTCTACAAGTTGAGCTTTAAATTTCTCCCTTTCTTCTGCTTCCATTGCCTCTTCTCTAAGAGAGACTTTAAAGCTTTCTATGGGTTTCATATCCATTATTTCAACTGCTACGGATATTGGTTTAAATTCATTGTTTGGACTAACTTCGTATTCCAATATTATCCTGGTCGGTTTTTCCGCGACGTTCCGCCTATTCATTTCTTCGATAAGTCTCCTTGAAAGATTAATCCATACGTTTCGGTTTCGCTCTTTAACATCATCTGGCGTGTTCTTTGCATAGAATGTTAAGTAGAACCACCTCTTTAGTTTGAATATCGCTCCTCTACCCGTCGGTGAAATCTTAAACCTCTGCTGTTTTACACCCATTTAAACCCTCCACTCATATATATGATGACGGCATATATTAATACTTATTGCTTTCCTCTGCCGATGAATAGCCAAGTCAACATTTTCATGTTGTTTCCACTAGACTAAGGAGTGAAGCTTCTCGAAGAATAACTCAAGAGTCTATCTTGTGTAGAATTAATAGTTGATAGGGTGAGTTGTAGATGCGTCTTTGAAAATAGTTGGAGTATATCTAACTTATTGAGAAGTTTAATGAAACCATGGGGGATTGTAAGCTTTTTAAAGTGAATCTACTTTATAAAATTGAAGTAGTCTAATGTACTCTAAGGGTGTTGTCATGGTTGAGAAAGAGCTGAGAGTCAGTAAGATTAAGGATGGAACAGTTATAGATCATATAACTGCTGGATACGCTTTAGCAGTTCTCAAAATAATAGGGTTGACTGGTAAAGAGGGCAGTATAATAAGTATCCTGATGAACGTTCCAAGCCAGAAGCTAGGCAAGAAAGACATCGTAAAGGTTGAGAATCGTGAGCTTAGAGAGGATGAAGTGCACAAGATAGCTTTGATAGCTCCAAATGCAACCATAAATATCATACGTGACTATGAGGTGATTGAGAAGAATAAAGTTAAACTCCCAAAGATCGTAAAGGGGGTAATTAAATGTGCAAATTCGACGTGTATAACGAATTGTGGGGAGCCCGTTCAACCTACGTTTATCGTTGAAAGCGTAGAGCCTTTGAGGCTTAGATGCTACTACTGTAAGAGGGTTATGACTAGGGAGGATGTAATAGAGCAGTTTTAAGCTGAGCTTGGAGTTGAAATTAGAGGTTCAAAGTCTTTAACACCGTAGGTCTTTCTAAGAGGCATATTTGCCCTTTTTTCAACCGTCCACCTATACATCGGTTTAACTAGAGGAGGCGTTCTACCGTATTGAATTACTGTGGCCGTATTCTGACATTTTGGACATCTATCCAAGTAACCCTCGAACACTTTAGAGCACTGTCTACAATAAGTTGTAAACATCGAGTATGTGAAGCATCTAAGTTGCTTATACTTGGACAATATGTGTAGTGTTGTCTTGAATAGCGTTTCACAATCGACCTCGTTTGAATTCACCTCTATGATTGATAGTGTTCCGTAGTTCATAATGGATCCCACTTTCTCCTCTACTTCAAGCTTCTTGGGAAGCGGTACGTTGTACTCGAGAGGTACTATGCATACATCAGTATAGTATGGTTCCCTCCTAAAACCTTGACTATTTAAAATGGATTTACCGTAATTGTTAAGGTCTAGGTTTACCAGTCTCGATGAGCCTTCTTCACCGCATATGCTTGTCAACCCGATTCTATCTCTACCAGCATCTAGATATGAACGTATACGTCTTAATGTTTTAAGCATAGTTGCCTGCGCTGAAGCGTTTAAAAGGTCCGCACCCGTATGTATAATGGTAGCTTCGTTAAGCCCAATAAGCCCAAGAGATGAGAAAATGGCTTTAAACCTTATATACGGGTCATCCGGTTGTGCAATGGTCGGTAGAAGCCCTTCTTTAATACGGCCCTCTAAAGCCTCCCTCCTAATACGTATCGCTTCAATGGCTTTGTCCATTGTTTTCTGTAAATTTTCCCAAAGCCTCTCATCGTTTCCTCTAGATATTTGAGCAAGTCTAGGCATGTTTATGGAAACATCTGCAATCATAGGCACTGCTAGAGTTTCCACTTCCCACTCTGAAAAAGGTTCGAACTTAAACCCGCAACTTGAGAAGCTGATGTTGTCATTTACATCGGTTAAGTTGGCTATTATGATGGGTATACCGAGCTTCATAGCATCGTGTAGATTCTTCATTAGTTCTACCCATTCGCCTTTTAGAGGGCTTTCTCTAATTTTAACTATTAGATTGAGGTTGCATAGTGGGTTTCTTGAGAACTCTTTCTTTAAAACATCTATGAAAGCCTGTGTAAATGTTAAAACCTCATCTTGATATTCTCCATATACTTCTCCACCAGTTAGAGTTTTAAGGTTTTCAATCGTCCGATTTAAACCAATTTCCAGCCCAAAGTTGACGTTTAAAGTTGAAGGCGTCCGCAGAGATTCTACAAACATTTGAAGTGTCCGTTTAATTTCCACCACCCCCTTCCCCCTTATGAAGGGTGCTAAGAAAACATTGAACATGTCGAATCCCTGATCTAAATTTACTTCAAAACTACTATTGTAGGCGGCAATTCTAAGCCTATTTAAAGCCGAGGTTAACGTCGTTGGGCTTTTTCTCGGCAGACTTGGAAATTTACCCGCTAGGATCAGTCGTATATCGTGTTGGATGATATCTGGTCTAAGTATCCAAGATCCTAAGAGCTCTAAGTGAATGTCTCCGCTTAAATATGCGTCAGCAACATCCCTCGGTAGAACGTTTAGAAGAGTGTATTCTCTTAAAACCGCTTCACCAGCTATTCCTCTAACGTCTTCAACATTCATCTTCATCGTACTGGCTTTTTCAAAGGTTTTAACGACGTCGTAAACTGGAAGACCGAGTCTCGTAAGTCTGTGTCTATATTCTTCAAGCCCCTTCTCAATTAGAACTGCGTTCACTATCTCCCGTATAAGGGGGGCTGTTAAATATTTAACCTGCAGGTTTACAAGTCTTTTTTCAACTTCAAGTGAAATGGATTCAGCTAAGTCTAGGGGGACTTGCGCCTCCTTAACTAGACTGTTAACTATTCTAAGTCTATCGAACTCTTCTATAGCCATTCTAGAGCTTCTAACGAGGAGTTTACCAGCCTTCTTCAAAAGATACTCGTTAAGTTCTTGGGCGAACTCTAAAACTCTAATTCCAAGGTCTGTGAGCCGGTAAGTCTTACCGCCATCCGCTTTCTCGATAAGTCTAGCCTTTATAAGGCTTCTAAGGTGGTATGCAAACTTACCGGCATGTCTAGTCGGCTCTAAACCGAGTCTATCCATAATTTCACTATACGTTAGAGTGCGGTTGAGCCTGAGGAGTCTTAAGACCTCAAACCTAATTGGCGAGGAAAGAACTTGGAAAACTTGATTTGAAAATCCCTTTCTAACTCTACTCAAAAACCTCTCCTCTCAACAGTTAGTATTTTAAATTATGCTAAAGACAATTTAAATAAATTTAGGTGGTGTTCTGAATGGAATCCTTTCCTGTTGTTTGATCGATGGCTTTTCCCGCGATCCACCGATAAACTTTAGAAAGTTATCATACGCCTGTATGTAGATTTTTCGAGCCGTTTTGAGAAGTCCGCCCCAGTGATATACTCTTTCACGGTTTCGGGGTCGTAGATGTTAGTTTTCCTCATTAATTTCTTCAAGCGACAGACATACGATTCAATTGTTTCTTTAGCCATCCCTTGCTTCATCAACCATAGTCCGAATCTCGAAGGTGTCTTGAGACGCTGTGCCCTCCGCAGGCCCTTTTACGCTTTTAAAGGGCTTCTCCATTACCAAACCTTCCATCTCAGACCTAGAGCCTACACTACCTGGGTCCTCATCTCCACCATTATGGTGATGGCTGGAAATATTTAAACCCTACCCTCCATCATCAATGAACGCCCTCCTCCTTGAATTCGGATCCGTAAACTTGTGGTAGCATTCTCCACACTGGTAAACCTGCACCTTAGAACCGTCTCTAGGCCTTCTAAAGCCCGAACGCCAGATCCTAGTGGAGCCGCACTCTGGGCAGCTCAGCCGGTCCCCTATGGGAGCTTTACGCTCATCCCGAGGACCGGTAGAGCCATTCCAAACATCTACTGGGTTCTTCCTTGAAACGTCTACGCTCATTTATACTCCTCCCTAAGTGCTGGCCTTTTCATCGGCTCTTCGCGTTCACGTCTAACCCATTCAAACCTAGGGTCTATGGATGCCATGCCCTCCAAGACAGGGCAATTCCTACATGCCATCAGACGCTGAAGCTTAAATCCTCTTACGATATTGTACCTCCTTAGACAGTTTATGCAGAAGCGTTTGACAAATGTATGGACGACCTTCCCGATTCTAGGATGGTACTTCCTAAACCCTCTATGAGGGATAGAT
>CALKCG010000066.1 GCA_938082915.1 uncultured archaeon
AATAGGTAGGAAGCTTGATGAGATAAGGGGTTTTCTTGAAGATGTTTTTCTAACCGCTGAAGAGTGTGTTGCTGAAAGAGGTTGATGAGATAGTCGAGAAGAAGCGTTTTAACGAGTTGAAATCTCTCGATGAAGTTTAGAATTCTCATCCATAAAAAAGTAGATGAGTTTTTAAAGAGAATCAGCCTCGAAGACAAGCAACGCATAGTTGACAAGCTTAAACAGCTAGAGAATTTCCCAACAGTCAAACTTGACATTGTTAAAATCGCAGGTGAGGCAAACACCTTCAGGCTACGCGTGGAAAACCACAGAGCCCTATTCAAAGTTTGCGAGCAAGAGAAAATAATAGTCGTCGCCAAAATAGACACCCGAAAAAGATTTATCAATAGCAACTTAAATTTTAAAGATTCCATCATGAACCTTGGAGCATAATACATCAAATTGTAAACTAACGTTTTCGATTAATTGCAGTCAAGCGAAATTTTTGGCTGTTTTTTAAAAAAAAAAGCGTTTGAAAAAACGGAAAGCAGAAAAGGAAAGCGCGTTATCCGTTCGATCTCAGCCGTCGGCGGTCTTTCCATTTTTATAGCTTTAACTGCCAACTCAACCTTCTTTTCCTTAGGAATGGGGGCACGCTTAACCTCAAGCATGCCTGCTAAAGACAATTTTTCTGGCTTGAAATCTTTCCCAGTAACTGGGAACTTTTTAATACGTTCAATTTCCTCATAGTACTCCAGCCAGTTGAACAGGCTTTGGTTAGGTATTCCTGTTTCCTCAGCTAAAGCCGATACTGTCCAGCCTAGCTCCTTCATTTTTACAACCCATCTTCCCCGCTCGTAAAAGCTTAGATCCTCACGTTGAATGTTCTCAACGGTTAACATATAGGCGTGGATCTCGACTTTCGAGCTTTTTAATTTCCTCGTTAAGGGCTTTTATTGCTTTTTCCAAAAACTTTCTGTTTTCCTCTTCGTTTTTCATGATCCTTGAAATTTCGTCAAGCCTTTCCCATACGTCTTTCCTAAGCTCTTGGATTTGGGCTTTTAGTTGCATGTTTTCGCTTACAAGCCCATTAATGATTTGTTGCTGCTACTTGTTCCGCTCTTCAACTTCAACCCTAAGCTTGCTGATTTCCTCGCCTGCAAAAACTAGAAGCGTATACTCGCCCTGCTTATAGTATTTGGTTAAGTCTTCAAGGCTATAGCGCCTTAAACCTCAGTCAAGTAGCCATCATGGCCTCTACAACGTCGACAGGGATAACTGTAGCTATCCTTGTTCTGAAGAACTTGCGTAAAAACGTAGGGGTGAACGGTGAACCTTTCAACGCTATTATTACACTGGAAACGTTTGGCAAATCCACTTTGGCTATGGCGTTACGCCAAATGAAATAGGCCGTGTTCGGCTCAAAGGGCCAAATCCTTGAATCTTCGGCTTTTTCCATATTTAGCGCTTCTTCCAACTGCCGTTTTAAGCTCTTCCCCGCGGATTTTAAGCCACTCTTCAAGGCTTTCCTTCGCTTCACAGCTTATGAAGGCTATCCGTGGGTTGCCCGTTTTAGTGTATTCCCCCCTAATGTTTATTCTCAGCGGGTCTGAAGTTAAATCCAAGTCTTCAACCTTAAGTTTCAAGGCTTCTCCTATCCTCATTCCACTTGAAGCTAAGACAAGGAATAGACTCCGGCCCTTAGCGTCCATGTGGCTTAATATTCGCCTAAGCTCAGCGTTAGAAGGCACTTTGTCAAGCATTAAGGCCCTTGAACCCTTGTTTCTGCCCTTCAGCCTGCACCAAAATATGGCTGGAAGCTCAGCGCCGTTTTCCACCAGAAACATTTTGACGGCTGTCAGGCATATGCTTACGCTCTTAGGGGATTTGGCCCTTAAGGCTTGCGAAGTAGGGCCTTCAAGTTCTCTTCATAGCTTCGCTTTTGGCTTAAGTAGGTGCCGACATTTTCCTCTAGGCTTCCCTGAAAGCCTAAAGCTTTAAAGAACTGTTCCAAAGCCTACTTGTAGGCTCTAACCATGCTTGGTCTGGAATAGGTTTCAAGCCACTTCAAACTCAATCCTACCACCAGCAACATCTCTTTATTATGTATCTGTAATTTTATCGTCGTTAACAGAAATTTTGTTTAAGCATCTTGAAGCTTTACTTTTTTAAGGATTTCTTCATACTCAGAAATGTTTTTGATACGATTTGGCTTATTCAACGGGAATGGAAGTGTTTCAATTGCTGTTTTTGTAATTTCGTGAACAAGGTATCTGCCTTTGTTTGTGACATTGAAGCCTTTGACATATCCTGTTGCCCTCAAAATCTGAAGCACTATTTTTACGCTTAAAGGTAGTTTATCACACACTTCTGGATCTAATTGCAACTTATAAAGCTCATGAGCAAATGCACGCCATGCTTTAGCGTTTTCATCAAGCTGTGTGTAAAATGCTAGCCTTTTACCGTTTTTAAGCGTATGAAGGTATAGTTCGATTGGTGGGTTGACCGTTTGGATGTTTCCGAGTGTGCTAAAAGCCGCTGGGCCTAAACCAAAATAATCGCATACTAGCTCGTCTTTTGCTGAATCATATATGCGGTTACTTTTGGCAAACACCCATATACTGTCTCGTTTATATCCATTCTCCTTTAGGACATCCCATGCACTCTCAATGGTCTTAAACATGTTTAAGGGGTCTGCGCCCGGGTCAGCCATGACCCCTGGAATCATAAGGTATGGATAAATGGTCACCTGGTCGGGTCCTATGTTTGCGATGGTTTCTATATCTTTCAAGCATCCTTCAAGGCTTTGCTTAGGCAACCCCACCATCAAATCAATATTAACTGAAATTCCAATTTTCTGTGCTACGTCCACAATTTTGTCAACTAAATGTTCATTGGCTTTCGCCCTCTTTACAGCCTTAAGAGCATCAGACTGAAAGGTTTCAACCCCCATGCTTATTTTGGTAACACCAGCATCTCCTATTTTCTCAAGGTATTCTGGTGCGAATTCAAATGGGTTCCCTTCCATCCCTACATCCTTAAGCTCCATAAACTCTCTAAGGTATACCAAAATTTCACGTATCTCCTCAGCCTTTAACAGGTTTGGTGTTCCACCGCCGATGTAGAGCCAGTTTGCATTTCCCTTCAAGTCACGCAATTTAACTTCTCTCTTAACGCCTTCAATATACTTCTTTTTCAACTTTTCATCGTACAGGACTTTGTAAAAAGGACAAAAAGAGCAGAACATTCTGCAGAAAGGTACATGAAGATACAAGCCAAATTTTGACCCATTAAAATCTGACTCTTGCCAGTCCAACGGTTTAAACGTGAAATTAATCTTTGAGAAGCTTCTGGAAAGCATATACTTCGCTATGACCGGAATCATGGTAATACCTTTTAACAAAAAAAGTATTACTACTATAAAAAGTTTACACACGATTTTCATGCTACGCAGTCATATTTGGTTAATCGCTGTTAGTGGAACTATTCTGGTGGGAGAAGTAAGTGTTATTATGATGACTTTTTCACCCTCTACTTTCAGTCGAGCTTTCCCCCGGCTTTTAATTCAATCCTCTTACAGACCTCCTCAAGTATCAAAATCCTCCCTTATCGTCAATGCTTACTTCTTCAAAACCACTTTCCTACCAATTTTAGTTCTCACAGTAGGAAATATAAACTGTCGTAGTCGGCAGTCCATAGTGAGAAAAACTTGAATAGGCATAGGTTACTATTAAACCTACTCCTTCTGTTTCAGGAGCATGCTTTCTATGAAAGCCTTCTTGTGATAGTAAGATGGAATAAAGTCCTCTGCTTTTTCAAAACTTTAAATGTCTGCAGTGGAAAGGTTAAATTGTTCTTCATGTTTTTCTTTCGTGGTGTTTCCTGTGTCCGGGGAAGTAGTTATTCAGGAGCTTAGAGAGCAGGAGGCTGAACTCTTAGAGCAGCTTAAGAAGCTTGAAGATAGAAAGGCTCAGCTTGAGAATGAGCTTTCCGAGCTTAGGAAGAGGCTTGACAGCGTTAGAGACCAGTTTAAGCGTACAAGAGACGTTTACGAGTCTTATAGGCTTGAAAAAGACATGACAGACCTCTCTAGGAGAATGACCCCTCTGGAAAGCGCACTTACAGAGGTTGAAATGAGGATAAAGGGCTTACAGAGGTCTATAGCTGAAGTTAGGAAGAAGATTGAACACTTAGAGTTTCAGCAGAGGTCTAAGTGGGTTAGGGAGGATAGTGGCTCTCAAACATAAGTATAAGGCTTTAAAGCTTAAGTCTCCATATTGGAAGCCAGGCTTCAACTACGAGCGTTTCATAGTTTTAAAACTAAAACACGTAGTTAGAAACGGGGATATAGTAGTCTTATCTGAGAAAGCTGTTTCAACGGCGCTCGGAAACATAGTGGATGAATCTAAAGCTAACCCAAGCCTAATGGCTAAGCTTCTAACGATCTTCTGGATGAGGAAAATATGGGGATACCTGTTAGGCCCGCTCTGCAGGCTTAAACCAGACACTATATATAGGCTTAGAGAATATCCGCTTGAAGAAGGCTCAAAGCATAAAGAAACAGCCTTAAGAGTTTCAGGGCTTCTACAGGCTTTAAAACCCTTCTCTGAAGGTTGCCTAGACGTAGTAAACCTACCCTACTCATACGCTGCTCTACCCCTTAAAGATGCACAAGAATTGACTGAACGTATAAGGCAAAGCCTTTTGAAAAACGGTAAGAAAGTCTCAGTAGTCATATCTGACAGCGATACGACATTCTCCATAGGACCTATACACTTATGCTCCAGACCACGCTGCGTAAAGGGATTAATATGTCTCGGCTTCTTAGCCTATTTAATAGGGGCTTCTCTAGGCTTAAAAGCCCGTGCAACACCAGTAGCAGCAGCAGGCTGGGCCTACTCTATAGAAGAGTTGCTAGATGTCTGCGAAATCGCAGATAAAGTCAGAGGACATGGAGCAGGTAGAAACATGTGGGAGGCGGCTGCCAGGTTTAAAACAGGGTTTACATCCATAACGTGGGAGATGCTCGAGAAAATCCCCCATTATCCCGTTGTAGTTCTACGTAGAATTTGAAAGCTTAAACCAACATATTTTTTAGGGACTCTGTATTTTTCAATAATTGGTTTAAGCAATATGGTCATTAGAATAGGAATCATAGGGAAGACAAATACAGGTAAAACAACGTTCTTTAATGCCGCTACTCTGCTGAGTGGACGTATAGATAAGTTTCCCTTCACAACTAAAACGCCTCAACGTGGCATCGGATACGTTAAAACCCTATGTGTATGTAGAGAGCTTGGAGTTAAAGACAACCCTAAAAACTCCATATGTGTCAACGGCTGGAGATTCATACCAATTGAAATAGTAGATCTACCTGGTTTAGTGAAAGACGCGTGGAAGGGTAAAGGTCTTGGAAACGAATTCCTATCCGTAGCGGCTCAAACAGACGCCTTAATTCACATGGTGGATGCTTCGGGGAGTGTTGACGCAGATGGAAACATAGCTGAACCTGGGACAGGTGACCCTATTCAAGACTTCTACGATATTGAGAGAGAACTCGTTATGTGGATAGCTAAAATAATTGAAAGTAAGAGAAAGTACATCGAGAAGACTGTTGAAACCCGTAGAGATACACTTAAAGGCGCTTTAGCCTCAGTCTTAACCGGTTTAAAGGTAAAAGAAGAACACGTAGCTCAAGCTATGGAAGCATCTAACGTCAAATCTAAAGCTTTCCACGATTGGACGGAAGATGACCTCTTAAAATTCTCGGAGGCGTTGAGGATGATATCCAAACCATCGGTAGTAGTAGCTAATAAGATGGATATTCCAATGGCTGAGAAAAACTATAATAGAATGGTTGAAGCTCTATCGCCAATACCAGTTATACCAGCTTCAGCTGAAGCCGAGCTCATTCTAAGGAAGGCTGAGAAAAGTGGGCTGATAAGCTACATACCTGGTGAAGAGGTTTTCCAAGTTGTAGAACAATCAAAGCTTACTGAGAAGCAAAAGTGGGCTTTAAACTATATTCAAGAGAGGGTTTTAAATAAGTGGTGGTGGACAGGTGTTCAATTTGCTATAAATGTTTTAGTTTTTAAAGTTCTTAGAATGAACGTCGTGTATCCAGTCGAAGATGAGAAGAAGCTCTCAGACAAGCATGGAAATGTTCTACCGGACGCATTCCTCATGCCTTACGACGCCACGGCATTAGATTTAGCTAATGAAATACATACCGAGCTCGGTAAGACTATGATATGTGCTATAGATGCCCGTACAGGCTTAAGACTACCTAAAGACTATAAGCTTAGAGATAGAGATATTATAAAGATAGTTGCAACCTCGCATAGAGGTTAACTCTCTTACAGGTTTCAAAACTCAACTGATTTTTGATAAATCCAAACTCTAAAAATTCAAATATTTACTAAATCTTCATGCTAATGTTTGTTAATTAACGGCTTTAACATTCTATAACTAAAGTTTCTATGAATCTGGAGGTGAGTTTTGACTTCTCTAAAACCCACGGAGGCTTCACGGGTTCTCCGTACACTCAAGCCTCTAAATAGTTTCAAACCAGAGGTCGACTATCCTGATGAGCTGCATGTTGCAGCTAATACGTATAAAGGATGCCCGTATAAGTGCACTTACTGTTATATTTATGGATACGTAAGGTCTCTAGATGCGGGAAACCCCTCTTCGAAGAGGTTATTCAGAAGAAGATTTAAAAGAGATTTAGAAGTGCTTGGAAAATTAAATCACTTAAAACACATCATATATATGTCTCCAAGCTGTGAGCCTCTTTCTCCAGACCTTGAGAAAAAATATGGAAACACACTCTACGCGTTGAAATCTCTTAGAGAGTACAGTTTTATAAACGTGGTGATTTTAACTAAAAACCCGGCTCTTCTACTTAAGCTAGACTACCTGGAGGCTTTAAGCAGGAAAAACGTTCGGGTAGAAGTTTCAATACCCTTCTTAGATAGTAGATTTGAAGGTTACGCCCCCCCTTCGTATAGTCGAATGGGTGCTGTATTTAACTTAATCAAAGAAGGTTTCACAGTTTATCTGAGAGTTGAACCTGTAATACCATCCTTCGGTAGTATAGTGGGTCAATCTAAGAGTGAGTTTGAAACGTTAATTAGTGAGGCTAAAAAAGCCGGAGTACGTAGAGTAATATCCAGGTGTCTTCTTCTACCTGTAGGTGTTTGTAAGGCTTTTCCGGCATTCTATAGAGAACTTAAACCTTACTACGAGAGATATGGATATAGGAGTGGTACGTACTATGTACTCGACCACCGTGTAAGGCTTAAGCTCATGAAACCTCTCTACGACGCTTGTAAACGTCATGGAGTTGAACTCTGGATATACCAGAACATTACGTTCAAACATCCAACACTCATTCAAGCGGATAACATTTATCTCTCCTCTATAAGCGATATCTTATAGTGAATACCATGGTTTTAACGAAAACTGAATATAAGTTAGCTGTTGAAAAAACCTTGGAGTTCTTCAAGAAAGCAAACATAGCCATTAGAGAAGATGAAAAACAGAAGCTTGAAGTCACGGATTTCGGGCTTAGTAGGCTTTACGAAATAGGTCTTCAACTCCTCGTATATGTTAACACGGATAGATACTGTGCTAAGGAACTTGTACTTTTCCCCTGGCAAATATGCCCGGAGCATAGACATCCACCAGTTGGAAACGACCCAGGTAAGCAGGAAACTTTTAGATGCCGTTGGGGCATAGTATACCTCTACGTACCTGGAGAGCCTACTCCTAACCCCTCTTGTAGAATACCGAGGGATAAGGAGCAGTTCTTCACAGTTAAACATGAAATGGTCCTTAAACCTGGGGACCAATACACAATACCTCCAAACACTCTCCACTGGTTTCAGGCTGGAGAAGATGGCGCAGTTGTTTCAGAATTCTCAAGCACGAGTAGAGATGAATACGACGTATTCACAGATCCAAGTATAAAACGGTTCGTAGAGATCGTAGATACTTTTTAACCGAATCATTATATTTTTTACTTCCACCCTTTAAATAGCATGATTCTGTTGAAGCATGGTCACGTATTCAAACCCATACTAGCTTAAATGTCTTCCATAAGCCAATTGATGATCTATAAAATATAATGGATATATTTAGCCGTCTTAAACCCTCAGATGTGAAGAACCGAGTTCACTTCAAAAGTCCAGATGAATCTCGAGGTAGAAGGACTACGTAAGTCTATCAAAGACCTTATGGTTCAGAACCATAGTGAATTGTCTCTTTTGATCAGGATTATCGCTTAGTTTTTAAGCCTTTTAACTCATAAGAATTCTTGTAATCGTGTATATATGTCTGTTAAAAGCTTCCTTAAAGCATTACATAGCCTCATTACGGAGACAATTATCTTCACATCCGGGGTTAGATCCGCCGAAGTTAACAGTAGTGCCGCAGTCTTTCTAGCTGGAGAATGCGTAAAGCTTGTTAGTGAGGCTATAGGGAATCTTGTAAATATGGAAGAAAAAGATGAATACGTTGAAAAAGCAATCAAAGAGTTGGAAAATGCGAAGGAGCTATTTAAATCTGTAATCACAGGGGAACGGCCTACAGATGTTGTTAGAAAATGCATCTCATACGGAGTGGAGAATAGAAACATTTTCATTTTGGATTTGGCCCACAGTCGCATCCATAAATCAATAGAACTTCTGAAGAAATCGAGGAATTGCGAGGCGTATCGCAATATATTAGAACTTTTAACGATAACTCGAAGAGAGTCGGCCCCCACAACGTTGTACAGATTAGCGTATGAAATGTCTAGAAAAGCAATATTTGAAAAGTAGGCTTCCGTTTAAACTTCTCTAAGCTTAATTTTTCCTCTTAAACCATCCAATTGAATTCTTAGTAGAGCTTCCACTTCATCTCGTTTAACGTTTGTAGTCGTGCCTTTAGCCATACAGCATACAGCTCCAGAAGCCGAGCCGAAAATAAGTCCATCAACGATTTCCTCAATTGTGTAGTTTTCCACGTAATCAGGATTTTCAACAAGCTTAAATATTAAACCGGCACAGAAAGCGTCTCCAGCTCCCGTGGGGTCAACAACATTTACCTTGAAAGCTGGCATCTCCATGAACGTATTTTTAAAGATCGCTATCAATCCTCTATCCCCCATGGTTATTATTGGGAACTTACAACCAAGCTTCTTCAAAGACTTTAAAGCGCTTAAAGCATCTCCTTCACCTGTAATTTTAGACGCCTCTAAAAGATTGCAGTGGAAAATATCGCAATGTGCTATTGCTTCTCTGAAGAAACTCCAATCCTTACCATATGGAGCCACTATATCTAGAAACGTTAATGCTCCAATACGTCTAGCCACCTCTAAAACCTCTGGTAAACAGTAGTCGAATTCACCAAGCATACCCGCCCCTCCAATGTAGAGTACTTTAGGCTTAAGTTCTTCAACGGTTTTTTCAACAAACTCCCGGTCTAGGAAAAGGTTTGAACCAGCATCGACGTGGAAACGTCTATCTTCCCCTTTAACTACGAGTATAAGATTTTTCGATGTATGCGCATCCACCCTCTTAAGTCTGACTTTTACATCTCTCTCAGTCAAAAACCTCTCTACGAAATCTCCGAAAACATCTTTGCCAACCACGGATACTAAGTGAACCTCTCCAACTTTAAGTCCAAGTTGAACGAGATCGATCGACACATTACCAGCATGACCTCCAAGGGTTACTGTTATCCCGCTTGGAACGTATAGAAGCTCTCCCTCCTCTGCGATGCGTGGAAGCTCCGCAGCTATTATGTCCACAACGAGTATACCAGTTGTTAAAACAAGCAAAATGATCCCCAGCTAACTTCTCAATATTATAATCCTTAGAATAAGAGTAAATTAAATGTTGCTCAAGAATGAACTTTGTAAACCGTAAAAAACAATCAATAGATACGTCGTCTTATCGCATAGGCTCCCAAACTACGTTCAACGGTTTAAGCCCTCTAAACGTCTTCAGAATATTTTCAACACAAAATTCTGCGGCTTCCGTGAAGAAGTTTACAGACCAGCTTGCCTGGTGAAGGCTTAATTGAACCTTTCTAACTTTAAGCATAGGGTTGTTCTTCGGAACCGGTTCTACGCTCCAAACGTCTATATGTGCCGATTTCAACCTACCGCTTTTAACAGCTTTATATAATGCTTCTTCATCTACCACCGCCCCCCTGGAAGTGTTTATGAGTATGGCGTTCCGCCTCATGAGGTTTAATTCACGCCACCCTATCATACGTCTAGTCTCCTCGGTTAGAGGTGTATGAAGCGTAACTATATCTGAGGCTTTAAGCAACTGGTCAAGTTCTCCAACTCTTTCAACGCCAGCCTCATTGACGACTTCATCTGAAACATAGGGATCATATACGAGAATTCTCACTTTAAAAGGTTTGAGAAGCATGGCAACTTGCCGTCCTATTCTACCGAAGCCAATTATACCTACAACCTTACCAGTCAGCCTTTCAGACAATATTCTAGGCCTATCGCTCCACTTGGCTTTTCTAGCCATTTTATCTCTCTCCCTAATCCTATGAAGTATTGAGAGTATGGCTGCTAACGTAAACTCCGCTACATCTAAACTATTTATACCGGGTATATTGCAGACGTATATGTTTCTGCTCCTGCACAGTTCAACGGGGATGTTGTCAACGCCAACCCCAAACTTTTGAATAATCTTGAGCCTCTCCGTCTTCTTAATGAGTTCAATCGGTATTTTTGAATCTGCTACGATAATTCCATCGAACTCTAATAGTTTATCCTCAGGTACGTATTCATGGAAGACATTTGATACTTCAACTTCTACATTAGAGCTTCTCAGAAGCTTAACCATTCTCTCATACATAGGTATTGGCTCTGTTATGTAGACTCTAAACTGCTTCAAGCTTCAACACCTAGTGGAAAATACTTTCGCCCTCAGTTTAAGGTTTAACGTTAAATACCTGGTTTTCATCATAATATAATTTGGAGGGGTTTAAATCCCTACCTGTGAAATTTGCGGTAGAAACGCGCCAACGCTCGTTAAAGTCCTAATAGAAGGAGTTGAAGTCTCAGTATGCCGGAAATGCAGCGAGCTTGGAAAGCCAGTTAGAGTAGTCACTACTTCTAAATTAAAACCTTTAAGCCAACCCGTGCCTAAGGCTACTATCCAAACGCCTAAACTTCGAAAACCCTTGAAAACCAAGAGTGTAGATATTGAGAAGTCAATCGAATCTTACAGTCTAGTTGAAAACTACGGTCTCTTAGTTAAGAACGCTAGAGAACGGATGGGTTTATCTCATGAAGAACTCGGAGCTAAACTTGGTGAAAAAGCTTCAGTTATACGTAAAATAGAACAGGGTAAACTTAAACCTGATAACGTGTTGGTGAAAAAGCTTGAATATTTCCTTAAAATCAAGCTTTTAATGCCATCTACTGAGGTTGAGGTTGTAACAGTTCCTAAAGTCGAAGATACACAGGGTTTAACAATAGGTGATCTTCTTAAAAAGAGCGGTGGGGAAATCTAAGAGACTAAGTTTCAAGTAGAAGACTGCAAAATTAAACGTGTAAAAAACCGTTTCGCTGGGGTGATCTAATGAGACTATATGTGCTTAGGCTTGGGCATAGACCTGCAAGAGATAGACGTATAACTACTCATGTCGGGTTAATAGCTAGAGCACTTGGAGCAGACGGCATAATAATATCCGGAGATAGAGATGATAATGTTATTAAAAGCTTGGAGAAAGTGGTTGAACTATGGGGAGGACCCTTTGAAATACAATACGTTGAAGACTGGTACAGCTTAATTAAACGCTTCAAGGAAAACGGGTGGGAGCTGATACATTTAACCGTCTATGGGCTTCCAATACAGGATGTTATAGACTCTATAAGAAGCTCAAGTAAGGATAAGCTAATAATAGTCGGCGCCAGTAAGGTTCCAAGGGTTGTTTATGAGCTTTCAGATTGGAATGTAGCGGTTTCCTCTCAACCCCACTCTGAGTGTGGAAGTTTAGCCGTTTTCCTAGATAGATTTTTCCAAGGTAAAGAGCTGTCAAAGGAGTTTAAAGGATGGAAACTTAAAGTCATACCTCAAACTAGAGGGAAAAAAGTCGTTAGAGCAGAATCATAAAAGAGGTTTAAAATTGAGGACCGGCGTAGTCTTAGCGGGTGGACATAGCCGAAGGCTTGGAGAAGTTAAAGCCTTAATGCGCTTAAACGGGAAACCTATGATAGTCTATGTAGTCGAGCAACTGAAGCCTTTAGTAGATGAGCTCATAGTCGTTGTTAAAAAGCGTAGTAAAAGTGTGGAGGAGACCTTGGAAGACTATGGGGTACACATATGTGAAGATTCCCTCCAAATTCAAGCCCCCCTAGTGGGGCTTCTAGCCGGGTTTGAAAACTCAAACTCTGAGTATGCTGTAGTTTCACCATGCGATTCACCGTTGGTCGACGCAACCATCATACGTAGGCTTTTCGAAGAAGCTTTAGGCTTTGACGCTGTTATACCGATGTGGAATAACGGGTTTATTGAGCCGTTGCATGCAGTCTACAGAGTTAAACCATGTCTAGAAGCTTCTAGACGTGTTATAGAGGAAGGCTTCCTAAGCGTTAGAGCAATGATAGCGAGATTAAGTAGAGTAAGGTACGTGAAAGTTGAAGACCTTGGAAATCCTAAACACTTTCTAAATTTAAATACGGTTGAGGAATTTGAGGCATTCGTAGCCCTGCGATAAGATTGAAGCAAAGAACCTGTTAAACGGACTTTACCGTATATTTGAAACATCTCTACCGAGTCTCATCAATCCCAACATTTGGAGGAACCTACTTTTTACAGTATTCTCTTACCGGGCAATTCGCACATCTCTTCCTCTTACAATACTCTAAATTCAACCTTACGAGAGCTGACTCGTAAAGCTCTACATTTTCTAAGTCTAAACCTATGCGTTGAGCCATTTCCACAGCCATCTTAGACGGTTTAGGTTTAGCTTTACTCCACATACCTCTAAGCTCCCTTAGAAATATGTTTACTGCGACTGGACCAACGCCTTTAAACGTTTGCAGTATTCTCTCAAGGTCTTCTGGACCGCTTGCTTTTGCATATAGTTCTTCTAGACTTCCATACTTCGTTTTCAACTCCTCCATTATTTTTATGAGGTTTGAAGCAGTTGAGAAATCGTATCTAACATAGCCCCCTGAATCAAGAACCTCAACTAAACGCCCCCATCCAGCCTCAAGTATCCTCTCAGGTGTTGTAAGCCCTTCTTCAATAAAACGATGGTAGGTTCTCTTAGCTATACCGGCGGATATTCTCTTAGCAAAGAGAATGGACGCTAAAAACCATTTAAATCTATCTTCAGGTTTAGTTAAATCCAAACCCAGCTCTTCAGAGTACCCTTTTAACCTTGAAATCGCGTCTTCAATTCTCATACGATATACGTTAGAACATTATGATATTCCCTTAAAAGTTTAAAATTGCCGTCGGCTCCTCATAGTTTAGAAAAAGACAGTTGGTGTAAGCCTATTAAAAACAGGCGTATGAATCGAGTGGTGAAGCAATGTTTTTAACTTCGTCTCGAAATGTTTGGTTAGAGTATGGTCTTCGATAATCCTTGGGGTATATTCCTAGTTGAAGCACGCGATGTTTTAGAAAAAGCCTTTAAACTAGCTTATCCGGAGCTTGAAGTAAAGATTCAGTTTGATAAACCCCCATCTAGAGAATACGGGGATTTAAGCTGTTCTGCTTGTTTAAGCCTTGCTAAGAAGGCCTCAACTAATCCCATGGAGATGGCGGAAATAGTACTCAAATATGTATCCTGGAAAGATTCAATTTTCATAGAGAAAATTGTCGCCAGTAAACCAGGCTACTTGAACATATACTTGAAGCGTTCCCTAATGGTGGGTGAGGCCTTAAAGTCTGCTTTAACGCTTAAAGACGAGTGGGGGTATGTTAAAACAAATAAGCCTCTTAGAATAGTTATAGAGCATACTAGTGTTAACCCAATACATCCCATAACGATCGGGCATGCTAGAAA
>CALKCG010000067.1 GCA_938082915.1 uncultured archaeon
CCGGTTGATAAGCGCTGTCTGGGATAACTGGCGTAGCTTAGACAAGGACAGGATCCGGCAAGTTATGGAGAAGGGCTACTATACGCTCAGGAGGATAGACGGATACTTCTTCGTGCCTAAGGACGGAGACATATTGAGGAGGTGAGCCTATGAAGACCGTCGTCACTGGGGGAGCCGGCTTCATAGGGTGTCACCTCGTCAAAAGGCTCCTAGACGAGGGTAGAGACGTTTTAGTCGTAGACAACCTTTCAAGGGGTACTCTGGAGAACCTGAAGGACGTAGGGGCTGGAGACGTCAAATGGGTGAGGTCCGACCTGAGAGACCGTAGCCAAGCCTCGGCCGCGCTTAGGGACGCTGAAATAGTTTATCACTTAGCCGCCGTTGTTGGGAGCGTGGAATATCTTCACGGAACCGAGGCGGCTGAGCTAAGAGCGTTACAGGACAATCTTGTGATAGATGCTAATGTCTTCAGGGTATGTCTACAGCATAATGTGAAGAAGGTCGTTTACACCTCAAGCGTCTCCGTATACCCGATAGACATGCAGCAGATGCCTGACGTCGTTTTGTCTGAGGAGGACCTACGCTATTATAATCCTGAGGGGGGGTATGGCTGGAGCAAGCTACTCGGAGAAATCCAGCTTAGCTGGATGAAGAACATAGATGTAGGGATAGCTAGGATATTCACAGCCTATGGGCCATGTGAGCCTTTAGATGAGACCGCCCACGTAGTCCCAGCGTTGATCCGCAAGGCTATAATGTATCCTAAGGAAGATTTTGTTGTTTGGGGTTCTGGGGAGCAGACTAGGTCTTTTATGTACGTTTCAGACTGCGTGGACGCCCTTGTTAGGCTTGAGGAAAGGGCTTCAAACCCTCCCTTGATCGTTAACGTAGGCTCAGACGAGCCTACGTCCATCAGGGTTTTAGCTGAAAACATCGTTAAAATCTCAGGTAAAGATATAGAGATTAGGTTTGACCCGTCTAGGCCTATGGGCCCGTTGAGTAGGACGGCTGATATCACTAAGGCTAGGAAGATACTGGGTTGGAGTCCTAAGGTAAGCTTGGAAGAGGGGCTTAGGATGACTTACGCTTGGGCTGAGGAGAAGTTAGGGGTCAAGTAAATCATGCCTGAGCTTGCCATGCACTTCTCGGTTGTATTCGCTTTAACCGCTCCTAAGCTCGGCGTCAAGAAGGCTTTGCTGTTATCACTCATAGCATTAACGCCAGACTTGGACGTACTTCTGCATGTTCACAGATCTATGAGCCACTCCACTCTAGTTTTAACATTAGCCTACTTGCCCATACTGTTAATCGTTTACAGGTTTAAGCCCAGATGCTTCAGGCTGGCGGTTTTAGGTTTGCTAGCCCTATTAAGCCACGCCTTCATGGACGTTTTTCAAACTCATACCCCCATACTCTACCCGATCCTAGATAGGTCTCTGTGGATCAGGGTAGACGGGGGAGTACAGATATCTCCTAGCGGATTGGTGCCTCAACTATCAGCCGACGTTAACCACATACCCACGACTTTTAAGCCATTCAAAACGATGGATGCGCCGATATTCACGAGCAACGGATTCTTAATATCCTTAATGCTCACGATTATACCCATGCTTATATGCGTTAAAGATAGAGGCCTCCACCATCTAAAAGCTTTGAAAACTACGTGTAATATGCTTCGAAGGTCTGAGTAATGTATCCTAAACCCCCTTACCCTAGGATTTCCGTCGTGATCTGTACTCTTAACGAGGCGAAGAACCTTCCTCACGTACTGCCTTATATTCCAGACTGGGTTGATGAGGTTGTACTTGTCGATGGACATTCAACCGATGGAACCGTTGAGGTTGCTAGGAAGCTTAGACCTGACGTGAAAGTCTTTTATCAGCCTGGGAAGGGTAAGGGTGAGGCGTTAAGGCTCGGCATCAAAGGCTCTACGGGAGACATAGTCGTGACATTGGATGCAGATGGGGAAACCGATCCTAAGGATATGGACCGGTTCATAGAGGCCTTATTGAGAGGCTATGATTTTGCCAAAGGCTCTAGGCTCCGCTTAAGTCTTCCAGTCGGTAAGCCAATGCATCGAATTATTGGAAATCTTATCATAGCCGCTGTATTCAATATGCTTTTCTTGACCAGATTCACGGATTTATGCTCGGGCTATAACGCCTTCTGGAGGAATTCCATCGAAAAGGTTAGCTTAGACTCCGAGGACTGCTTTGAGGACGAGCCTTTACTGATTTCCAGAGCCAAGAAAATGGGGCTTAAGATGGTTGAGGTTGGACATCACGACCGCGGAAGAATGTCAGGCGAGAGTAAAGCACCAAGCTGGAGACAGGGAATTAAAGCAATAAAGACTTTGGTGAGGGAATGGCTGAAAGGAAGAAGCCACTAATTTCGATAGTTATTACATCATATACAATGAGTAGGTTTAAGGATGTATGCGAATTGTTGGATAGTATAAAGGGACAGAGCTATTCTAACCTAGAAGTTATATTTGTGGCGGAGCGTTCTAAGGAGCTTTTGGAAAAAGTAAAAGAGTATGGAGAAAAGATAGGGCTTCAAAATTTTAGAGTCTTATGGAATGATGGAGAGCCTGGAGCAAGTGCTTCAAGGAATTTAGGAATAAAGAATGCAAAGGGTGAAATAATAGCTTTTACTGATGATGATGTAGTCTTATTTCCAAATTGGGCAGAAAAGATGATTGAAACCTATAATGATGATTCCATTATAGGAGTTACTGGGCCAGCTTACCCTCTCTGGGAAGACCCCTCCATGGCATGGCTTCCCGAGGAATTACATTGGCTCATAAGTTGCACTTCTTGGTTTAATTGTAATGAAGTTAAGGGGGTAAGAAATGTTTGGTTGCAAAACGCCTCCTTTAGAAGAGAGGCTTTTGATGAAGGTAGACTGCTCAATGTGCAATTAGGTCCCCAGGATAGCGTAAAGAGTTTTAAGGGTAGAGAATTGAAAGAGGGAATAATTAGTGAGGAAGTAGAGTTTTCTTTGGTAGTGAGGGAGAAAACAAAAAAGTGCATAGTATATAATCCTAACGTTAAAGTCAAACATAAAGTTCCTAAAGAAAGGTTAAAATTAAGCTATATTATTCGATGGTCATATTGGATGGGACTCTCTAAATATAAGCTCAAAGAACTTTTCCCTCAAATTAACAGAGGAGAAAACTTATTAAACCAAGAATACCAACTTTTACATGACATTTTCTTTAAGCTTATCCCCGCAGTGTTAAAGACTTTCTTAAAAAAACCCGCAATTGCTTGGCGAAAACTCTCAGTTACCTTTATTGTTTTGTTTTTTGTCACCCTTGGCTATTGCTTTCATCAATAATAATTGCACCCACTCATTTTATTCAGAGTTAAGCCACGGTATGGTTTAAGGAGATAAGGGCTGTTACATAAATATACCATTATAGAAGCAAGTGTGTATAATGAATAAATATAATGTAGCTCTTTTAGGGTGTGGATATATAGCTAGAGAAGTTCATATTCCTGTTTTGGCAAAACTCAAAAATATAAAGATAACTTCAGTTTGCGATATAAACGAATCAAAAGCCTTAGAAATATCGAGAAAATTTGGAATACGGAAGGTTTATACTCAATTGCAAGATATGCTTAAGAATGAAAAAATAGATATCATTGATATTTGTACCCCTCCTGAAAGCCATGCTATGTTGATAAAAGAGGTACTTAAAGAAGGTTTTCCATGCATTGTTGAAAAACCTTTGGCAATTAGGGTAGAAGAAGCAGATGAAATAATAGAACTATCGAAGAAGAAAGGTGTTAAAGTGTATGTTATGCATAATTACTCATTCTTGCCGGTCGTCAGAAAAGCAAAACAAATGGTTAATATCGGTAAAATCGGTGAAATTATAGAAGTAGAAACGAGATATTTCACACCATTAAAGGGAGAAAGATATTACCACAGTGAACATTGGGTGCATGCTCTCCCAGCAGGTGTTTTAACAAGTGAATTGCTACCTCATCTTTTAATGTTGGTCATCGACTTCATTGATCATAAAATCGTTAAAGAAAATATTTTCATAGCTAAAAGATGCGATTTACCATACATAAAAGCTGATGAGTTACGCATCAGTCTGATTACATCAAATAATGTATTTGGATATATAGGTCTATCTTATAACTCGCCCACTTTATATCACACTTTAGATATTTTCGGCGAGAAAGGCATCATTTCAATTGATTTTTTTACACATACATTAACTTGTAGAAAAGCTTCTCCAACTTCTTCAAACATAGAATATTCTAAAAAGGTCCATTTAAGAGGTTTATGGGCACTTACTGAAATTTTCCAAAAAATTTATTCTCTTACCGAAGTTGGAATAAAGACAATAATTGGAAGTTATAATGTTCTGTCAGAAGGACATAAATTTTTGTTTCAAGAATGCTTTAAAGATTTAGAGGGCAAATCCAAGTATCCAATAGATATAAATAAATGTCGGGAGGTAGTGCGGTTAATGGAAAGCGTTTATAAAAGTATCAAGACATAATAAGATGGAAGGAATTTAGTGCCACCTCTTATGAAAATAGCTTTTATTGCTAAAGAATATCCACCATATGGTCTTCTAAGAGCAGCAACTGCAATTTTTTATCCTAAACTGGCAAAGGCTCTTTTGGATAGAGGACATGAAGTTCACGTAATAACTCAAAGTTTCAGTGGATTAAAAAAGGAATACATAAATGAAGATGGAGTTTATATTCATCAGGTAGGACCTAGACCAAAAACAGGAAGCCCTATTAGAAGGGTACTTTTCAGCTTAAAGGCCGCTTTAAAAGCCAGGGAAATAGTCAAAAGATATGGATTAGAAATAGTATGTGCCTCAGTTTTTGG
>CALKCG010000068.1 GCA_938082915.1 uncultured archaeon
GGCCTTTCCAGAACAGTGTGAAGAAGCCTATAGAATAGGCTTGGAAGCTACCCGCATCATAGATTTTGAGAAACTCAATCCCAATGTTATTCTATTTGCTGGCGTAGGTGGCTCCGCTGTTGGAGGTGATTTGATCAAGGATTGGCTTAGATGGAAAGTTAAAATTCCGATCGATGTGTGTAGAGGATACGATCCCCCAGCTTACATTTCAGATAAAACGGTGGTATTTGCTATAAGCTACTCTGGAAATACGGAGGAAACGTTAAGTTTCATGATTAAAGCGCATAAACTCGGATGTATAACGATCTCGCTGAGTTCGGGGGGTCTTATGGAGAAGGTCTCGGAGAAGCTTAAAATATCTCACATAAAGGTTCCACCAGGTCTTCTTCCAAGAGTGGCCATAGCCTACTTATCTATACCATTAATACCCATCGTTGAAAAACTGATCGGAGTACATCTTAAATGGGAGGTTGATGAAACTTTAGAAAACCTGAAGAAGCTTAGGGTTAAACTTGCACGATCAAACCCCGTTGAGGAAAACCCTGCTAAGAAGCTCGCAGGGATGCTTTATGGGAAAATGCCCACAATATTCGGATACGGATATCTTTCATCTGTCGCTAGAAGATTTAAAAACCAGCTTAATGAAAATAGTAAAGTTGCAGCTAGATGGGATGAATTCCCAGAATTAAACCATAATGAAGTTATGGCCTATCAGAAACCTGAACATTACGTGAAAAACCAGTTCATCATCTTTTTAAGAGGAAATATAGAACCTCCCGAAATCACCGCTAGAATTGAAGCTACTAAGAAGATTGTAGAGGGGCATGTTTCAGGTGTCTACGATCTACATGGTTTGGGAAACTCAATGCTTTCAAACATTTATACGACACTTTACATGGCGGATTTCACATCTATATACTTAGCGTATCTTAGAGGGGTGGACCCTGGGGATACATCACTAATAGAAAACTTAAAGAAGTGGCTTGACTCATCCATAGGAATACTTTCCAGGATTAGAAGCGAATATAGGCTCTAGCGTTTTAAAGGTCCAATAGAAACGTCAAAACCCATCTTCCACCCTCCTCCTTTACGCTCATCATGTGGTAAGTTACCGCTTTAACTCCAACCTTCTGCTCGTGTTTATTTAAATCACAATCTTCGCCCCAAGCTCTGGCTATGAGTTTGTAGCCTTCAGCTGTCCGCTTAATACTTTCAATTTTAAACTTTGAATAAAGCCTAGTATTCACGTCAAACATTACTAAGAGACTTTCAAGCCAATTGTAAAGAAGCGATTCTAAGTCAAAACCTTCAGCTTCAACGACCTCCTCTATTAAAGGTTCGACTTTGGAAGTATCGGTTATCACTTCAAACATAGCTAACGCTGCGTTTTCAAACGCTTCTTCTAACGATGAACCATAGGCCTCTATTAGGGCATCACTCATATGTGGGAGGAATCTAAATCTATCCATTACAATAAATAAAATTGCAGGATAGGGCTTAAAACTTTCCAGTTTATGTGAAACTACGTAAGTTTAAACTTTTCAATGCTCTCTTTAATTTTCTTCCAGTCTACAATTCTAGTAACGATTACCTTGAGGTGCTCTCTCATGAGTTTCATGGATGTTTCACTTCCAAGTCTACTATTGTTCCAAGTTACAAACGGCGGGTAGAACATAGCTTCTTTAAACACTGGATTACCATCTTTGATATCGAATTTTATGTATCCAAGCTCTCTCAGATAGCATGAATCGTTTGGACATAGAATATCTATCTCTTTCATCTCCATTTTAAGGAAAAGCAGTTTAAACTCCTGCGGATTTGCAATAATCCTTCCGCATGGACATTGAAGGATTTGCTCGCTCATAAACTCACCAAGAAAAACAATATCTATACTTTAAGTTAAAGTTTTCCTAGTACACAACCTAAGCAATCATTTATAGTAGACTTCTACGAATATTCTCCTAGATGAGCGCGAAGTGCACAGTTTTAGAATTAGTCTTTGGAATAGTAGCCTTAGATGACAGGATGAATATAATAGACTACGTGCTTTTCTCAAAAAACCCAGCGGATTTAGCGGAGAAACTGTACATTATGGAGACCGGAGGAGTTGTAGACGATTTGGTAAAACTTGTCGATAGACTTAAAAGTAAAGGCTTCAAAACGTTCATATTTGAACGCGAATCATCATCGCGTATCATACGGGAACGATTAAATATTGAAACAATAATTGAAAGCCCAAGCGCCATTGGAAGAATAATTAGAAGAGACTTACCGTCTAAAGCTTTAGAGCTTGGATTTGCGAAAAGCAGAAGCGAATACTTAGAAGTTGTTCAAAAAGCCTTAGACTTATTAGCGAGAAGAATTATAAGGGAACGTAGTGGTAGAGGAGACGTATATATTATTCAAGCAGTACATGCACTGGAGGAGCTGGATAAAACGATAAACCTATTCTACGGACGGCTGCGGGAGTGGTATGGACTGTATTTCTCGGAGTTAAACGATGCTGTAGAAACCCCTAAGGAATACTTTAGAATAGTAGCTGAAATAGGTTGGAAGGAGAATATTAGTAGTGAAAACTTATCTAAAATTGGAATAGGAAAAAAGACGGCTTCAGCTGTTCTTGAAGCTTTAAAAACATCCATAAGCGTTGAGATGGATAAACGTGATCTTGAGGAAATACGAGCAATGGCTTCAACTGCTTTAACACTCGTAAGCCTCAGGGAGGGACTGGAGAAATACGTAGAGGATAGGGTTAAAGAGATTTCTCCAAATCTTTATGCATTGATTGGACCGACCCTCGCTGCTAAGCTTATAGCGCAAGCAGGAGGCTTAGAAGCTTTATCTAAAATGCCGTCAAGCACCATCCAAGTGTTGGGAGCTGAAAAAGCCCTGTTTAGAGCACTTAGAACTAAATCAAAGCCTCCAAAACATGGGCTTATATTTCAACATCCACTTATAAGACAAAGTCCTAAGAAGCTTAGAGGGAAAATATCTAGGGTATTAGCAGCTAAACTATCCATTGCGGCTAGAATAGATGCATTCACAGGCAAAGATGTGAGCGGCATGCTTAAGGAAGACCTTAATAGGAGAATTGAAGAGATTTTGAAAAAGACCTGACAGCTCTCTAAACTATACTACGCTATTTATTTTAACCCCTGTGTAAGTAGGCACTAACCGCGGGGATTTTTAGACCTACTTCATAAATTGCTCTGAAGATGCTAACTCTTTCTAAGCCTATTGATGTCCCGATTACGCCAAGAGAAGTTTAAGAGCTTCTTGGATGCGCCAAAGCCGCATGCAGCGCATTTACGGCTTTTAACATTGTAGGATCTACGTCCGCACCTTCTACACCGTATGTGCAGAGTTTCTCTACCGTATTTACCCATGGATGGTGTTCCTTTAACCACAGATGTTCACCTAGCTTGCTGGAGAAATTATTACAACGTTATCTCCTCTGAGTATTATTGGACCTAAACTCTTTACTTCACCATTCGATAAGACTTCTTCAGCATCTTCTAGGAAGAGGTTCATGTGTTGATCATAGCCTTCGAGCCGACCCCTAATCCTCTTATCGCCCTTAAGTTTAACCAGCACTATTTTACCTAGACTGTTTTCAAGAAGCTTTATAGACATATCGGACATGTAAGAGACACCGCTAGTGAAGAGTAGTAAGAATCTACA
>CALKCG010000069.1 GCA_938082915.1 uncultured archaeon
CCCATTCCTAGCGTCACGTCTACGCCATTCTGGATGCTCTCTAGCGGCGTACTCATCTTTCAACCCACTATAATACACCGTAAACCGTATGCCGAGTTTTTCAGAAACCTTCCTATAAATTGCCAAAGCATCTTTCACAAGCTTCGGGGGAGCTCCACCTAGACGCGTTGGGTAGTTTGTCCATCCAGGATGCCCCTTAGAATGATACTGTATGAAGCCCGGTTTTGCAGGAGCTATTAAAGAAGCCAGTTCATCCGGGTTTGCTCCAGCTCCCACGGGAGTATTAGGTTCAACATGATGGTCGAAGTGTATGTTGATGAAAGTCTTCATATACCATTCAGCTCTCATATTGAGCACCTAAATATCTCCTCATAGTTAAACGTATTATAGGTTTTGAGGTTAATCATCCACGCCCTTCTGCGAAGACCCTGATTGATGGCAATAATTCAACTGAAGCTTCAATTGTATGGATATAACCCACGATGATTACGTGATTGCGGGATGCTGATACCATCAATAGGAATGCGCTATTTTCTCCCCATGATTTCTAAAAGCCTATTTCTAAGCGTTGAGAACAGTGGTACGCCTATGATCGTAGATATTGCTGTAAACGTTAGCCTTTCAAACGTAGCAATGGGGATAAGCATTGTGAAGAGCGAGGGGAGGTCTGAAGCACTTATGAGGAGGAATTCAGCCGCTAATATGAACACTAAACAGCCATACATGTGGCTGGTTACGGTTGCCGAGTAGCTGCACAGCAATATTGAAAGCGTCAGTTTCCTTTTTACATTGCTGTGGAAAAATTCGGCGAATTTTGAACGTAGAGTTAAGATTATTATAAGACCAATCCAATGCAAAGTCGCAAATAGTGGAACAGCCTGACCTACGTAGGTTCCATACCAAGCAACTATGAGGACGGTTAAAATCAATGCTGAAACCTTCCAGCCCGCTACACCGTTTAAACGGCTTCTTGAAAGCGCACCAGCAGTGAATGCTGAAAGAGGCATAGATGGAAGGGTAAGCCACTCAAATAAGCCAGCCCCTGTTAAAATACGGTTGATGAAAGCTCCGAGAAACGTGGTCAGCGTACCAAGCGTTGGACCTAAGATGAAGCCGTAAACTGGCGCTATTCCTGAAACCACTCCAATTTTAGCACCGCTTACCCCGATAACTGGAAAACCAGGCATATAGCTCAATACTACGTATACAGCGGTCATGCTTGAAATCAAAGCCACCCGTCTCGTATTCATATCGACCCTCGCTTAGACAATACTATTAGAAGCGTAAACCGTTAAGGATGGCTAACATTAGAGAGGCTGCTGTTAGATCGGCTGTTGTACCAGGATTCAGCCTTCTCATTTTTAATTCTCCATCTAATTTGAAGAGCGCTCTCCGTCCCTCTGGAGTTTTAAGTCCGCCGAGTTGAAGTATTTCACGGGCTTTCTCTGACACTTCTTCAGAGGTCTTCATACCCATTTTCACAGCTTCAGATATATTGGATGTATGTTTCAACCCGACTTTTCTGGCTATGAAACTGTCTGGATAGAGGGATAGTAGTTTTAAGTACGTGTGGACTATTGCGATATTTATATCGTATGTCTCAATATACAGCGTTTGAAGTGTTGGAAAACCTACATTGCAAGTTATCTGTAAAGCTGTGACGAGCTCTTTAGCTATAGTATCCCATTCAGCCGCAACTTTCATAACATCGTAAAGCGTTAAGTTTTCCTCTAAAAGAGCCTTTTTCGCTTCATCACTCGTTAGATCTGGCGCCTTCCCGCCCACGACTTTACCCATACCTCCCGGGCTTGCTAGAGCAATAGCATCGTATGTTTCAGCCGCATCTTCACATGTCGTAGACTTCATGACTCTTGCGAAGTTTTCACGCAGATTAGCAATACTTAGGTTGTCGCTTCTTGCAAGCGTCATCCCAACCGCAGCGGTCATTGGCACGAATAGAAGTACTACACCTAAATGCGTGTTTCCGCCTCTATGCCAAGCCTTCACGTTTAACACTGCCTGCTTAATTAGCCTCCCAATCCTCAATTCACATATTTCACCAGGCTTTAGGGAGACGGCTTTAAACGCAGTTTCCCATAGAACTGGCCCAAGAGATACCGAACCAGCTATGAAGTGTTCAAACCTAGTATCTGGGAAGTCAGAGGTTCTATGAACATTCCCAGGCTTAGGCCAACCACAGACTTCAAGCGCCGCTGCCAACTGTCCCGCCACCATGATGTGGTCAGCTAATTCGATTCTACGCTTCCAAGTTAGAGACATATCGGTCAAACTCCGAAATACTGCTAAAACTATAACACGCTACTTAAGAAAAGAATTATCTACAGTTAAAAATGGTCCGAAGATCTATCTAAAAAGATAGGCTTTCATGTCGATAGTAAAAGTTTATTCTTCGCCAGGGTGTTGTGATGTAGGTGGTAGATGTGGATTTTTACGAAGTCATTAGAACACGTAGGAGTATAAGGTCGTATAAGCCCGACCAAATACCGGAAGATGTTTTAACCAGAGTCTTAGAAGCCGCTAGAATAGCTCCCTCAGGTTCAAACCGTCAACCGTGGAAGTTTATAATAGTGAAAAATGAAGAGTTGAAGAGAAAACTGGCGGTTGCATGCCACGGTCAGATGTTTATCGCAGAGGCGCCCATCGTCGTAGTAGCTTGTGGATATAATATTCACTGGAATAGAGGTGAATACATGGGCGATTTAAGTATGCTCGTCGACGTCTCAATAGCATTCACGCATTTGATTTTAGCGGCTAGAGCGGAGGGTTTAGGAACATGTTGGATAGGTTCCTTCAGCAATGAAAAGGTTAAGGAAATCCTTGGAATACCAGAGGACGTTAACGTTGTCGCAATAACACCACTAGGTTATCCTAAGGATGAGGGTTTTGAAGAACCCGGAATAAGAAAACCGTTGTCGGAAATAGTTTCCGTAGATAAATTCTAAAGGCTTTCCTATTCAACATTTGACAGGACTCTAGACGAGAAGGGTATCTTCACAGGGGATGCAACTCAAATAATAGGCTAGACGTGTGTATTAGCCAGTCTTCAGATTCTCAGCTAAATTGCACGTCCGGATTAATGTGAGGCTTCCCCCTCCATCCTAATCTCTACGGGAGCAGACATTATGAACCTACGTCTGCGCTCACCACAACTATCCATGAAGCCCTCACGTAACCAGTATTAGGCTGACTGCTCATCGAAGCAGGCGAACCTCCCCATCAAACTTCCCATAAAAAGAAAAGAGGAGATTTAAATATAAGCTCGGCTCACTTTACTTCACTCTTCTTACGCTTCAGTATTGTTGGAGGTAGCACGGCACCTAACATCGCTAAGAAGCCTACCCCTCCACCGTTCGTCCGCGTACTCGAAGCCTGCCAGGAGAGTAATGCTTTTTAAAAGGGCTGCAAACTAAATAGTGGGCATTTAGGGCCGGTCGTCTAGTCTGGTAGGATACCACCCTTACGAGGTGGTGGTCGTCGGTTCAAGTCCGACCCGGCCCACTCTTTTACCATAGTTTCTCCATTAGTTTGAAAAGGCTTTCATCCTTCTCTAGAAGCGGGGTCATACCCTTTTACTAGTAAAATCGGGCTTATGGATTAGGGCTTTAACCAACTGCTGCAAATTTTCGAAGCCCAGCTCCTTAAGCCTTTCCATGAGTATGAAATACTCTTCCTCCCTCACAGATGCTCCCACGGACTTCCAACCAGAAGCGGGCACATCCACTCACCGAGTATGAAAACGAATTGAGCCTATTTAAGCCCTAGGTGTACATTTGTATACAGCGGTAGACCTAGGAGGGGGGTCTA
>CALKCG010000070.1 GCA_938082915.1 uncultured archaeon
GTGGCAAGAGCTATTAATAAAGTTTTCAGCGTATTTTGCAGTTAAAAATTTATAAGGATTCGGATGGAAAAATTTGATGGTGAGAAAAATGGAGAGTCGACATATTGAGGAATTGAAAAATAACTCCACAATTATTAATGTTCATTATCATCGTGACGGCAATCCTAACGATTCTTGGGAATATATTTGTGTACTTTCTACCTGCTCAATTTGCCTGTAATATGCAAGTTGGCGATTTAATCGCGGCTGCTGGAGTTGATCTCCTAGGTACGCCTTTTGTAGTAATACTTATCACCGGTATTTTCATACAAATACCGTTTATAAGAAGACGCATGACGATGAGGAACTTTGTAGCCCTATATATTGTAGCTTTAGCATCAGCTGCGTTTTCAACCCATACTTCGCCGTGGAGAGAGAACTTCGAGCCTATTGTTGCTAGAGTTGGTACAGACGTCGCGGTTATGGCATATGTGCCTGAGTTTGTATCTCCATCTAGGGAGGCTGCTGAAGTTCTTATGCGTGGAACTGGAAGCATAGCATCCATACCCTGGGGTCAACTTCTACCGGCCATAATATGGAGGTTCTTTAGATTTGCACTCTTCGCAGGAGTAAGCGTAGGATTAATCAGCGTATTCAGAAGGCAGTGGGTAGACGTTGAAATGTTACCGTATCCTCACGTTACACTAGCATACAGCGCTATAGTGAATGTTAGAGAGCTGAGAGATCCTAAATGGGTTGGAAGGGTTTCTTTCATCTTAGGCTTTATAATAGGGTTTGGCTTAGAACTAAGTAGAGCCTTTATTGCATTCTTCCCATGGTTTCCAGACATCTACTCATTCCGTGTTAGTACATGCGGTCCAGGTACTCATCAATTGACACTTTTAGGTACAACATGGCACTATGGTATTGCTAAACATACTCCACTATATGCGCTAGTCTTCCTAGCACCACTACATTCACTATTCAGCATAGTTTTCTGGGGTATAGTATACGAAATTGCCAGCACTGTTGCAGTTACCTTAGGATATTACACAGGATATGTTGACATGGGATTCTGTGGTAGGAGTTGGTGTTCTGAGAATACTCCGTGGGCAGACCCTCCACTTGCATTTGGTTGTCTTATTGCAGGAGTATCATTAGGAGCATTCGTTATGACAATTTTCCACGAAAGACACCACATCGTGTATACGTTAAAACTTGCTTTGGGAAGGGCTAGAGATTCAAAGTTTGAAGCAAATGAACCACTATCTTACCGATCAGCATGGTTGATTTTCATAGCATTCTTCATATTTATGATGTGCCTCTTCATGTTAGCTGGTATGAGTCCATGGGCTTCATTTGTAGTTACACTTACTGGCGTTGTCATCTGGTTTACCATGAGCCAGCTATGGGGTCGTGCAGGCTTTTCAAATGAGCCTGGCTATGATTTTGCACCTGCTTTTGCAAAGTCCCTTCTCTGGCCTACTGAATATACGCTACCGGTAACGCACACAGACCATGTCCTAGCTCACACATTCGTTTATGAAGAGTGTTGCGGACCCTATATGCCATGGGGTACAACTTTTTACACAATTTTGGGATCTTACAAAATGGCTAACTTAATGAGGGTGCATCCAAGAAGCGTGGTTAAAATTGCATCCATAGCGTTAATAGTCGCAATGTTTAGTGCTTGCATGATGAATATAGTACTGCCAGGGGTCTATGGAATGGGTAGAACTCATATGCTTACATCAACTAACCTTATGGGTAGAGTTTATGACATGTGGAACCGCCCATCGCCACATCCAGTAGTTGAAATCGCTCCATGGATGATTGGCGGATTTATCTTTATGGTCATCATGAGTCTTTTACATGCTAGATTTCTATGGTTGCCAGATCCGCTTATGAGTATAGTAGCATGGGATTGGGTTGGAAGCTTAATGGGAACTTGGTCGGCCGCATTGGTTGCTGGAATTATAAAATGGCTTGTATTAAGAATCGGAGGGAGTAGATTGTACGAAGAAAAGGCTGTACCATTTGTCGGTGGCTTTATACTTGGAGCAGCATTAAATGCTTTAATAGCAGGTATTTGCGCATATATAATATTTCGACCAATATAAACATGTTCATTATTTTTTATTTTAACTTTTCAAAAGTAAAATGAGTAACTGGCATATATAAGAAATTATAAATGTTCTCATAGAAAGTGAGTATTTTTAAACGTTAAAAGATAAACAAATTGTGTAGAAAATTTAGCTAGTTGTCAGGGTTGAGTATGCCTAGATAGGATATGTTGCATTAGGAAACTTATCAACGACATTCCCAATAAGAGCGTTTAAGATTTTGAATAATCCTTAACTTGAAGTTACATCCACTGCTACTCATTTCATGATGAGTTTATGAAACCCCTTAAGCTTTAGAGAGAATTTCATTAAAGCCGTGGAGTTTAGATACCCTGAATATATTCCCTGTTGTATAGACATTCTACCAGCCACTTGGAATACTTATCGCGAACAGTTAGTGGATGTTGCTCTCCGGCATCCACTACTCTTCCGGGATTTTAAACTTGAAAACCTAGTTTGCAGAAATGATGCTGGTCTTCTTAAGTCTAAGAGGACTTTTAAAGATCCCTTCGGCTGTGTATGGATTTTTCTGATAGGTGGTCTGAAAGGTCAGGTAGTGAAGCACCCTTTAGAAGATTAAGAGTATTTTTAAGGATTTTAAGCTACCTGATCCTGAAGAGGGCTTACCCACTATGAGCGAGGGGCTTAACTTCGTGGGATAAGGTTTTTGAAGAGCTTGATCATGCTAAACGCAGGGGAGAATTAGTAGTTGGACATATGCCCCACGGCTTTCTCTTTCAAAGGCCCTACTATTTAAGGGGATTCAGAAATCTTATGAAGGACTTCATAGAAAAACCGCCACAATTATATTCTCTGATAGAGTAGCTTACTGAGTATAACCTTGAACTTATAGAAGGCTTCCAGAGTTTAAAGACTTAGATATGATCTATTTCGGAGATGATCTTGGAATGCAGGACAGGCTACTTGTAAGATCTAAAATTTACAGGGAGCTGATAATTCCAGCGTATAGGCGGGTCTTCAAACATGTACGCGACAAAAGTCTCATGTCTACTTCCATACCGATGGACATATATTGGAAATTGTAGACGGTCTCATAGAGAGTGGGGCAAGTACTTTAAACATTGAAGTCAAACAAATGGTGTGAAGAATTTAGCCAATTATCGAGGTCGAGTATGTCTAGATGTATATGTAGATCCACAATACCTCTTACCATTTGGAACCCCTAGTGAAATCAAAGCCTATGTACGGCGAATGGTGTAGTCTCTTTCGTTAAAAAGTGGGGATTAATAAGAGCCGAGCCAAATCCGCCTATAAAATTGGAAAATATAGAGGCGTTATGCCAAATTACGAAGGAAATCATGTGGTTGTATTAAGAAGGCTCTTTTTTTAACTTTAAGTTTTAACGTTTCTATTTCGAAAGGTCCCATTGTTAAAGTCACGGTATTCCCAGCCGTTTCTATGGGCTTTAATCTCTCTTCTACAAGGTTTGTTAGATATGCCTCTTCAATCCTTAAGTGGGGCAGTTTAATCGTTACTTTCGTTTCCTTACCTATGGTCTCCCATAATCTTACAGCGATTCCTTCACCGTCTTCTGAAGGCTTTATAGTGGTTACTACGATATTAGGCGCATCTATTTCGCAGAAGCTACATGTTTTTGACGGTAGTGGTCCTCCTCTACCGCCTTCTACGAAAACAGGTATTAGAGGATTTGATGCGCCCCAGCCGTGTCTCACAGCTGTACCATTTCTCCAACCCCCTCTATGGGATGTTAAGGAATATCTGACGAGTAAATCCCCTATTTGCGTCATATAGAAGTTTGTTCTAAAGTTGTTCTCAAGCACGAACGAGTAGATGTGTCCTTTCTCAAACTCTTTAACTCTAAGCTCTTCGCTTGGATATCCCGGCGGTGTTACACCATGATGGGCGAATGAAACGCCTACAGGCCATAATCCCCCAAGCATAACTAGATGGGCGTCTACAGAAGACCAAGTAACTCCGAAGTCCCCTGCTTCATCGTACACATCAACCCAGTGTTGAATTGGATAGTAACACGTGTGGGATCCCGGAAGTTGGTCTCTGGGAGGTGTTACTACTACATTAGGCCCCTCGTACGTGAAATGGGGTCTATCTATCTTAAATGGGAAGGCAATGTAAAGCTCTAATAACGGTGTAGAGTCCTTTAAAACCCTGAAGTTAAAGTCAACTCTCTTAATACTATTGTAGAGGACTATTTCTTCAACTATCGATGGAAATCCGTATGCAATCCCCTCTACAATGATACTCTTCATAACTGGACCGTCAAGACCCCTCCTAACCTGTATATCCTCCATGTGATGCTGTTTCAAGGTGTTGGATTCTCTCACTATTATTTGGCCGAAACCGTGCGGTGCATTCACGTCTACAAGCTCCTTTTCAAGCTCCTTATCGTATAGGCTTACAATTACCCCGCATTTTGGATCGACTGTGATCCTATAGAACTCATTTTCGATCACATAGTCTCCAACGTCTCCATGCTTATACTGCGTTGGTTTTTCTTCTTTCAATTCTTCAATCTTGTAAACTTTGTACCCTAGCGGAGGTACATCTTCAGCTATAAATGCGATTTCACGCATAAATCTACTCTCATATCCGCCGACCCCAACTCTATCGGCTGCGTATGGAACAGGAATCTTAAGATCTGCTATTATAATCTTTTGACAAATCACTTCTCTTCCCGTTTCGAAATCTACTATTTTCAATGGTCTTTCAAAGAGTTCAACAGGTGGGTGATAGAAACCTCTTCCGATGAGTGGGCTCGATAGTAGAACACCAGCCTTCGATTCAAACATGGGATGCCCACATGGATCAGGCTCTAATAGCTGCATTCTAACAATGTCCGTCCTCTTCCACGGGAGACTGTTGAAGACGACTACGTAATAGCCTTTTTCAGGCAGATCCACTCCATCAACTATCCTATTCAGGCTTTTAACTAAAACATCGTGAGCCAAACTATACGCCTTATAAGCGTGTATGGTCTTTTCAACTCTAGACGCTTCTTGCGCCGGTCCAAATGGACAGCATAAACCCCACGTATGCTCATCATACAAGATAGTATGTTCATAAGCCTTCTCAATATGATCTTTCCAAGGATACTGTAGGCCTAAAAGGAGATCGGCAATTGTGGCGAACTTTTCAGCTGAGAGTATTAACTCGTGGGCATTTCTATTTACGATTGTCGCCTGCATGGTCGATGTCGCTCCAACAGGATAGTCACTATCGGGTATTTCTCCTCTGAAAACAGGTAGTCTGTCCAATACATGCTTATAACTTTCTCTCAATTGTCTGAAGAAGTCGTTCAACGTAGATATCACTATCTTGGGGTAAGCCCATTTACTATTCCACTCCTTAGCCAACGTACACTGCTTTAAAGATGGAGGAGAATTGTCACGATGCCCAGCTACTAGGCGTACAAGGACACTGTCAAAAGGATAATCTCCTTCCTCTAACGTATCGAGTAGTTTCGGAAGATTCTCAAGGACCTTATCACAGTCTTCGTTAAAGCCTACACTACCTGCAAATCCAATATCCTGATACCAGAACAGAATTCTATCTCCATCCAAAGTTTCCCACCAGAAGGCAGTTGGGAAGCCCGGTGGCCTTTCGGGTGAGACTTTACTTTCATCCCAGAATGGTATATAACGTCCATAATACCATCTTGGGAGAAGTGGAGCTATGACCTTAACGTCGCTACCTGAGAGAGCTGTTGCCAAACCCCATGATAGCCCCGGGACGTCGTTGAGCTCTGCTACTTCTATAGGAACTCCATAAACCCTTTTAAGCTTGGAAGCTGGGTAAAGTAGTCTTACGATTTCTTCGTGTCCGCATAGTCCAGAGACCTCATTGCCTAAGAGGGCTGAAACGCCTATTCTACCCCTCCTTATAAGGCTTAGGAGCTTCTCAACTCTTTCCTTGGGTTGAGTCCTCAAATAGTATAGGAGAGACCACAGCTGCTCGACTTGATACTTAAATTTAACATCTTCAGGCCAGTTGTCCGTCTCTTCACAGAACTCTATGATTGAATCATAGAAGCCTATGTATTCGTCAAGGACGTTCTGAGGAATATCGGTATAGCCTAAGTCGTGGTGGGAGTATTGAACTAAGTATATAGTCCAGTGTCTCTTAGGCTTCCAGTCAATGGTCATTTCAGATAAAACGTTTCCGGAAGAATCACAAATTGAAAACTTAACTTTAGTATGATCTCTTATATCGGGAATGTGGATGCTGTAAACAGCTTCACCCGTCTTCAACACCCCTAAAGATGTTTTATAGTTACACGAATCCCAAGACACTTCTAGATCTGAGTATATCGGCGGTCCATCGTTGAATACGACCAATTTAACCAAGTTTTTCAAAGAGCCTTCTCGAATGAATAAACAGGTCTGTTCAACATTTCTAATGTTAATCGTATTCAATATTGCTCCCCGTCCTCCGAATACACTGCTATGCATGTTTAAGTTTTTCTGATGAAAAATGGGGAAATATGAAATGGTTTTTAGAATGGTATAAACCGTCTGATAAATCCTGTGACTATTCCTAACTACTATTATCACATAACCTACTATGACCTCACATACGAACGGTACTCCATATTCTTCGTTAGGCTTTGTCTACAGAGCTCTGGAGTTTCAAGCAATCTTCTCTCTTGTTCTCCAGTTGGATAAAGCCTGAACTTGTAGTTAAGCATTCTCTTGTTCCCAAATTTTCTTGATAACTATAGATATCTTTCGGCTTTCATCCCCAGCCTTCGCAAGGAGACTCCCTGCCAACAGAGTTAAAGATTAAGGAATTGTGTTGCTGCGTTCGAAGTGGAAAACGCAATTTTTTTATTTTGAAGCCTTCCTACTCTAAGGTGATTTATATGTTGAAGTCAAGACTTATATTTATGTTGACGCATCATGACAGAACGGTGTCGAATGCCTTCGAAGTCTTTGAAGAGGTAAAGGATACGGGGGTTGAAAACGTAGGTTTTAAGGATGTGGGGCTTCCCTTTGAAGACCTTAAAAGATTGGCTGACATGATTAACCGTGAGGGGTTGAACTCTTTCATAGAGGTTGTTAGTGAAGATGAAGGATCTTGTCTAACGGCTGTTAAGCAGGCTTTGAAAATGAAT
>CALKCG010000071.1 GCA_938082915.1 uncultured archaeon
GCTCTTTTATAGTGTTAAGCTCTCTAGACGTTAAAATAACAGGTTCCGAAGCCACTTGATCTAAAAAGGGAGATTCAAGGTAGCGGGGCAGCTTCTCGACGGCTTCGTCTTTAACATCCCTATAATTCCATGAAAGCTTAGACTTCTCATACAAGATAGAGACTTTCCTGGATTCTCCATTGAGAAAATCCTTGAAGTAATCTCTCGGTTTTTTCATTCTAACACTAGATTATTATCGAATCGAAAGTAAAAAGCTTTCCTAAAATATCGACAGCTTCGTTAACTCTTAAATATGACGGTAGATTAGCTTAAAACTGGTACCTCACTATGAAAGCCACGGAAGAATTGGTGAAGGAAGCTGAAATCCTTCTAAAAGATTGGAAGAAGGGACACTATGTTTTCGGATGCAACGTTTTAAGCTCCGTGGGAAAGTTTGCAGGAGAATTCGGTAAAACAGTGCTATTGGTTGGAAGTAGCTCTAATTGGGCTCTCAAACCAATGGAAGATATAGTTAGAAGCCTCAGGGAGAACGGTTTATCCTACGTAAAAGTCTCAGGGGCTAAGCCTAATACTCCGCGTGAAGACGTCTATAGGATATCTCTCCAAATAGCCATGAATAAGCCAGACGTCATAGTGGCATTCGGAGGAGGAAGTACACTCGACGCAGTTAAAGCATCCAACGTCTTAGCAACTTTCAAACCTCATGAAGTGGAGACGTTTCTAAACGTATCCTGGAGTGAAGCGTGTACAATAGACCCTTACTTTGGAACAGGAATCGTAAGTAAGATGAAGGATGCTACAGGTAGAGATTTAACCCCCATGGTGGCTGTTCAAGCGGCTTCAAGCTCAGGTTCACATTTAACAAAATACTCAAACGTAACAGACCCCATAGCTGGTCAGAAGAAGCTTATAGTGGACGAAGCCATAACACCTAAACGTGCCGTTTTCGACTACACTGTAACGCTTACAACTTCTGAAAATCTGACTGTTGACGGAGGATTAGACGGCTTCTCCCACCTCTGGGAGGTTTTCATGGGCGCTTCTGGAAAACCCTACTTTGAAAAAGCTAAACAACTCGTAGAGGTAGGTGTTAGACTAATAGTTAGAAGTTTGAAGGCTTTGAAAGCAGACCCATCTAACCTAAACGCCAGAGTTGGACTAGGTCTCGGCACAGACCTCGGAGGATATGCCATCATGATAGGTGGAACAAGCGGTCCCCACCTCGGTAGCTTCTCTCTGGTAGACGTTTTAACTCATGGAAGAGCATGCGGAATTCTAAACCTATATTATACGCTTTTCTTCTCCCCGGCTATCCAAGAACAGCTTAAAACCTTAGGATTTATCTTGAGAGAAGAGGGATTCATAACGGAAGATGTTTCAAAACTTGAAGGTTTAAACCTCGGTATGACCGTTGTCAGGGGATTAACCCGTCTCCTAGAGTCTTTAAAAGTCCCCATCTCTCTCGCAGATGCGGGAGCTAGTGAAAAACACATAGCTAGAATGCTTAATGCAGCTAAAGACCCGGCGCTTAGAATGAAACTGTTAAACATGCCAATTCCTCTAAACCCCGAAAAGGGCGATATGGAAAACTACATGAAACCCCTCCTAGAAGCCGCCTTCAAAGGTAGATTAGGAGAAGTTAAAATAGTGGAATCCTACGTTTAAACCCGCGTATTTTTAAATCATTTTAACTTCTTCTAAGGGCTTTACGTTTAATACATCTAAATTCACTAAGTGGGGTGGCTTCTCCCCCTTTAAGACAGATATTATGTTTAAAGCGGCTATCTCAGCCATTTTAGACCTAGCTTCTACCGTAGCACTGGCTATGTGGGGTGCTAAGATAACATTTGGAAGCTTCAGAAGCAGGTTATCCTCCTCAATGGGTTCTTTTTCAAACACGTCTAAAGCTGCTCCAGCAATCCATCCCTCTTTAAGCGCTTTAATAAGTGCACGTGTATCTACAATAGCTCCTCTAGACGTATTTATGAGGAAAGCCGTCTTCTTCATCAACCTAAGCTCTTCCTCACCTATTAAATGGTAGGTTTCCTTCGTTAGAGGAACGTGAAGTGACACAAAATCAGATTCCTGCAGAAGCTCTTCAAGAGACCTATACTCTAGATTAAGCCTCTGCTCAACTTCCAAAGGAAGCCGTCGAACATCGTAGTAAAGTACTCGGACGTTGAACCCTCTAGCCCTCTCAGCCACCGCCATCCCTATACGCCCCAATCCGACTATTCCGATGGTCTTACCGTAAACTGAACAACCCATTAAAAGCGTAGGAGACCATGCCACCTTCCACTCTCCACTTCTAACATACCTATCGGCTTCTACAATTCTTCTAGCTACTCCGAGTAGAAGAGCCCAAGTGAAATCTGCAACGGCGTCTGTCAATACGCCAGGTGTATTCGTCACGTATATGCCTCTTCTAGTAGCCTCTTCAACGTCTACGTGGTCGTAGCCTACACTGTAAGTGCTTATTACACGTAGGTCTGATGCGGCATTCATAACTTCACTATCCACGGAATCTGTAAGCAGACAGAGTAGGGCATGTTTATCTTTTACTCGGTCGATTAATTCCCTTTTGGATGGAGGTTCCTGTCTAAGGTTTACTTCTACCTCACAGTATTCCTTTAGAATTTCTAAAGCTGGTGAAGGTAACATACGGGTTACATATACTCTGGGCTTAACCACGAAAAAACCTCCCATAAATGTTGAAAAATAAAGGAGGGTTGAATAGTGGAGAAGCTACTTCTTAGATATACGCTCCCAGATAGGCGGTATCCTCCTCTCAGATTCAGGTCCGAGAATTATCGGTGTTATTCCAGCCATTTCGCAAAGGTATGTCAATGGACGGACTACGTTTCCAGCAACACCCAGTACGTGGTTACATGGAAATACCGACGTAAACTCTTCAAAGCTACAGTGTAATTTGGCGTGTACATGAGGCCATGTTGGATTTGTCTGCGCGTTTAAGGCTTTACGTTCTTCTGGTGGGAGCTCAACAGCTTCACCTAAGACGATCACCATGTACAGCTCATCATCCCACAAGCCTAATCGTGCAAACGTTATTTCACCTGGAGCCGCGTCAAACTCTACGGATGCTCCGCCAGCTTTAAAGTAGTATTCTAAAGCTGGGTGAAAAGTTACCTTCTTAAAGTTCTCCCTCGGATCCATGCTTCTGGAAGCATACCAACTTGCATGGTTTCCAGAGTTGCAGAAATCCCATATGTCTCTATCTGGGTGGTATAGTCTAACATCCATAAATAATACTGGAAGTCCACCGCTTATGTATTTTAAAAGTTGCATAGTGACTGCTGCTAGAGAATCAGCTTCAGTAGCGCAGACAGTCGGCTCTTTAAACCCATTCCAATCATATGGATCGTTCATGAGCATTTCAGCTACATCACCTATGCAGACGTATTCGGTTAATTCACGCTGTCCCTTCAACCCGCAGAAGTCGAAACCCTTCTCCTCGTTAACCATCTTCATAGCTAGGTAGAGGCGGATTTGCATCTTCAACGTTTCACGCGTAAGCATTTTACCATCATACTTTATACGGTCTCCAAGAAGCTCTTCAAACCACTTCAGCCCTTTTTCAACCTCCCCTTCGTCAACTTCCTCCATCTTCTTTACTAAAAGCAACTGATCTATTTGACGCACCGTTACCCCGAGCGTCTTTATTATTGGAACTAGGTGGAAGTATCCAGTCTCCATCCCCATCGAATGACCACCATACATCCCGTAAACTTCATTCTGAATAACTGTGTATGCCTGAGCTGCGCGAACCCAATCTATGACTTTAGCCCTAGTCTCAGGGTCTTCTATGTCGCCTATGATGCGGTGCGTCCTAATCCCGGCTTGACGTAAAGCCCCATCTGTAGCTAAAAGTCCAACGTTTCCAGGGAACTTACCACTATTATTCGAAAGGCAGAGTATGGGCTTATCCCTGCCGACGGTGTTTATGAAAGGCCATACGAGGAATGGGAAGTTCCATACGTAGAAGCACAGAATCACCTGCTTACAGTTTGCTCTAGCAATCTCCTCACCTACTTTCTGAGCTTTTCTCACAGACGTTATAAGCTCGGAGCCTACAATAACCTCCGGTGAAGACCCGTCTATGTTTTTCACACCTTTCTTTATAACGTCAGCCCACCTATGGAGAACCTCCATACACTCTTCGTAGTATTGACGGTATACATGCTCCCTCTCATCGACAAGCATTACTATACCTATGGGCGTAGTACGCATAATACCACATCATTCTAATTTAAAACAGAGAGTTAAAAAGCATTACGTTCCTATACGTACTCTTTCAACCGTCTTCTTCAGGGTTGCTAAAGCCGATAAGGAAGCTAAGAAACTCGTCTTAGGGTTTTCCGGGGTAGGCTTATTCTCAGTCACACAGCATAATCTACCAAATTCACCTTCAACGATTACTTCATGTACGTTTCCTGAAACCCATGGATCTGCCATTATCTTAACCTTAACCTTCTCAGGTCCTATGGATGCTAAGCTTAAAGTAGCAGCCACGTTGATCGAAGATGGGAATAGCTTGCAGGCTTCTAAAGCAGCCCCCTCGTATAAGACTATTGGCTCAGTCAGCTTGTTTAAGTCTAAGCCTTTAGATTTAACGTAAGGATTGTCTACGAATACTTTAGGTGGCTTCCTGGAAATAAGCGTAACAGAATGTATCTCAGCCATTCCAGCCGCTTTAATAGCATCCAAACCGGCTATAGCACCTGAAGGTATTAAAATCTCAACTTTCCTACGTGAGGCAGCTTCTTTAAGCTTCTCATACAATTCTAGGTCTACTAGAGCTCCCACGCTCATAATCATGAGGCTTTTACCAGCCTCGATTATAGATAAGCCGTACTCTTTAACTGCGTCTTGACTAGCGGCTTCAATGACAAGCTCTACATCCGACTTTAAAACCTCCGATATATTCAACGCAACTTTAGGCTTACGCTTTAGAGAGTTTACCAGCCTCCAAGCCTTCTCAATATCTCTATCGTATACTACTCTGACCTCTAAACTATCTAGTAAACCGCTGTCCAACGCCTTAGCTAAGTAGCTTCCTATAGCACCGCAACCTATTATAGCAACGCCCTTAACTACTAAAACGTTTACCGTACGTCTGCCACCTCTTTAAACCTTCAGAAAGACCAATTTAACTTTTTCCACTTAAACGTATCTTTAAATCTGAAAACAGTCTACTAAACTAAGGTGGTTCACCTGAGCATTCATTTGACTATCGAGCAACTTATGAGTTTTCTAGAGGAGGATTTAGGCTTTGGAGATATTACATCTGAGCTTTTAATACCTAAAGGTTTGAAGACTAAAGGAGTCGTCATAGCGAAAGAGAGTGGTATTGTGGCTGGCGTCGAAGAAGCTGAAATGTTGTTTAAACACTTCGGTGTTGATGTGAAGATTAACCGTAGAGATGGAGACGTCGTCAACCCTGGAGACGCAATAATAGAGGTTGAAGGTGAAGCTCGAAGCATACTCATGGTTGAACGTACAGTTTTAAACATAATGATGCGTATGAGTGGGATAGCTACTGAAACTAGGGCTCTAGTAGAGAAGATTAAGAAGGCTGGTTTAAACGTTAAAATCGCAGCCACACGTAAAACAGCTCCGGGTTTAAGGGCTCTCGATAAGAAAGCCGTTATAATTGGAGGAGGTGAACCACATAGACTTCGATTAGACGATGCCGTTCTCATTAAAGACAATCACATAGTGCTTATAGGCTCTGTGAAGGAAGCGCTTCGAAGAATTAGAGAAAACGTAAGCTTCATAAAAAAGATAGAAGTCGAAGCTAAAACGCTCAGTGAAGCCTTAGAAGCCTCCGAAAACGGAGCAGACATAGTAATGCTCGACAATATGAAGCCTGAACAGATTCGAGAAGTCGTCCAGTGTTTAAAGAGTAAAGGCTTATACGGTAAAGTTTTACTTGAAGCATCAGGCGGTATAAACCCGTCAAACATATTAGAGTATGCATCCACAGGGGTTCACGTAATTTCACTCGGGTATTTGACGCATTCAGCTAAAGCATTAGATATGAGCCTTGAAATCACCACTTAGTATCCTTGGTCAACCAACGATTACGCATCAGAAAACAATAAATACAAGGAAATGCCTCCTCAAATCTTGAGGGCCCGTAGCTCAGCCAGGTTAGAGCGACAGGCTCATAACCTGTTGGTCGGGGGTTCGAATCCCTCCGGGCCCACTTTTCCCTTAACCTTGGTCAAAAATTACCTTAGCAAAGCCGAGTCCAAGTAATCGACATCCTTCGAAACCAAGAGGTCTACTTTTAAGGTGGCTTTAGGAGATTCCACATCTCCCTTGGAAGCCTAATATCGTACCTTCCGTGTTTTTCAACGGTCAGCTCACCGCTCTTTATCATTATGAATAATGAGTTTTCCAGTATTTTAAGAGGCATACGTATGAGACTTCTTAAGCGACTTGACTCGTAGATCGCCATCATTATCTCCATGTCTATTCTAGATTGGTAGCCACTACTCCTATGCATGTCAACTTTACCTTCAACCCAATCTATAAGCTGCGAAAACTCAGTAGTTTTATCTTCTACAGGCCTAAGTTTACTCCATCCCTCTGACGATAACACTTTAGCCTCTTCATCCGTAACTATGAGTAATCCTTCTGTGCACTCTAACATTACGCGGAACCACTTCGATTTATACGTAATAGGTGTATCCATTTCTATCAAGAGCTTCACTCCATCTTTAAAGGAAACTAGGCCTACGCATAGGTCTTCTATGGGTATACCCCTCTCATACCTATCCGTTTTACGTTCAACATGCCCTATAACCCAGTCAGGCTCAGGGTCTCCAAGCCAGAATCTAACGGTGTTAATCATGTGAGAACCGTTGTTTAAAAGCCCGTCTTCCCTCCTTCCGTGAGCTAGTAGAGGCTCGCCAAGCCTCCCTTTTGAAAGAAACTCTTTAACGGATAAGTGGACTGGGTGGAATCTACGCTGATGTCTAATAGCCAATTTAACACCATGCCTATCGCAGGCTTCAACCATCATATTGGCTTCACCTAGGCTCACAGCCATAGGCTTTTCACATAGAATACCCTTAACATTGGACTCAGCGGCTTTAACTGTTATCTCAGCGTGGGTTTGAGCCCACGTGCAAATACTTACGAAATCTATGCTTTCCCTCTTAAGCATCTCCACATAGTCTCCGTAAAACCTCCCTACGTTAAATTTTCTGGCTAAAGCCTCTGCCTTAGTCAAGTCTATATCTGCAACCGCAACTATTTCAGCGGAGCCAGTGTCAAGCCAACCTTGAATGTGGCTTGAAGCTATACCGCCGCAACCTATAATTCCAACGGCATACTTAACCATGCTTATCACCGACACTTGCATAACGTAGAATACCTATAAAAATCTCCCAGTTCCAGTCTAAATAATCTTGGAAGACAATCAACTCTATATGAACCGTTGAAGCAACAGCTCTGCATTTTTATGTAAAATATTATGTCTGTCCTCATCGGACATTCTAGAAAAGATTACACAGCCTATCCCGTAATGCGGATCGAACCAAGGCAGATCCGTGCCAAATAGTATTTTCTCAGATCCAACTTTCCTAACCATCTACTCAATAACACCGTTCACTGCGTAAGCTGCGGTCAACTCAAGGTAGACATTTGAATTATCCTGTGCAACTCGAATGGCCTCCTCCCACTCTCCATAGCCTGAATGACCCATCAGAAATACGGCGTTTGGATATCTAACGGCTATTTTCTCAACTAGCGTTGGCGAATCATAAGAGCTGTAACCCCAAGTGTGAAGTAGAACTATTAGCCCATATTCATCGGCGTATTTTAATGCAGGCTCATACCTTGGACTGGTTACTGGATACTTATGGTAATCTGATAGGAACTTGAATCCTACGAACCCCTCAGCCTTAGAAAACTGCCTTATCCCCTCTTCTATGTCTTCAGGATAGTTTGGATTTATAACCCAGTAAGCTCTAAACCTATCCGGATATCTCTTTACAATGTCAACCATTTTAATGTTCTCCCTGCTGTCTATTAGAGCCGCGTGGGAGCTTGAAACAGCCATTTTAACGCCGCATCTATCCATAGTGCGTACCATATCTTCAGGCGAAGGGTTTGGAAAATATATGCCTTGATAAAGTCCAAGGTGTGTATGCATATCTATCACAGGGTAAGTCTTACTCTTCCCACTCTCCATAAACTCTCTAACGATTTGAGAAGACATCATAGTCTCACCCTTCTAAGTATCCGTTTAAGATTACCTGAAGTTATCTTCCCCCGTTCTCTAATCGTTATGTCTGCTTGGGTCAACATTAGAATCGGTCCACCGGGGTTCCGCCATGGATAGCCTGTGCCGAAGAGAAGCTTTTCAGCACCGTATTTAGCGCAGAAATCGCTTATACCACCATCCAATTCATACCTTGAAATGTCTAAGTACAGATTCTCATATTTTTCAATTAACGGTCTGAAAAATCTATCTTGCCCCCAGCTTCCATGCTCTGTAACTACAAGTGTAAGGTCTGGAGCATTAGACAATATCTGCTCGATTAGATGCCAGCCGCCCGATTCACTTATGGAGATAAATGGTGGAATACTCCTCTCAATCATGAAGTCGTACAGAGACCCCAGAGCAACTCTAGTCATTAGAAACTTATGCTCTAAGGGGAAAGCCCTGAAAGCCCTTATATTGCTAAGCTTCATCTTCTCTAGTAAATCTTCAAAGGAATCCATTTCCCCTGTCTGAGGAGGAAGTATTGCAAATGTTCCGTAAAGCCTCTTGCTGTTTCAGCAAATCTAATCGGTCTAATCATAGGTCTACCGAAACATGCATTACAATCGAAAAACTTTAACTTCAATAATACCGATCCTCCACTACCTATTACACACTTCAACGCTTAAGATTTTCCATTTTAAACTCTGACTATAGCCTCCCAGTACGGCTATATCCTCCTATTTTTAACGAGGTAGACTGATGCGAATAAAACTATGGATGCTAGTGCTATTGCACCACTTGTTGGAACATTAAGGTAGAACGATAACGCTATCCCTCCAAGTCCTGAAATCAACGCTATTAAGAAGGACGTTATAAACATTCTACCTATAGAATGCGTTAGAAATCTTGAAGTAGCAGCTGGAATAATCAATAGTGTAACGGATAGTAGGACGCCGACGGTTTTAGCAACTACGGCAACAGTTATAGCAGAAATTGCAAAAAGCAGCGAGTCATATAATCCAACCCTAAGCCCAAGAGCTTCAGCAGTTTCCAAATCAAAGCAAATGTACAGAAATTCTCTGTAGAACAATGTCATGACTACAATCGCTAAGGTTGAAGCGATCGCTAGGCTTAATAGGTCTGAATTTGAAATAAGTAAAAGATCGCTCACCAAATAACCGTCTACGGCTAACCTCTTATCTATTGGAAGATAGCTTCTTATAACTGCATAAAGCATTACACTTACAGCTAACGAAACGCTCAACATAACTCCTAAAGCCTGAGGGCCCCCCTTCCCCATACGTGATACGAAAACTGAGGTTGCTATGCAGAACAGTATTACGAAGAGAAACGGGTCTACAAACCATGGTAGAAACGTCTGAATTAAAACACCTATTGCCGCACCGCCTAAAGCCGCATGTGAAACTTCCGGCGTTATATACAGTACTCCCCTCAGAAGTATTAAGGTTGAAATGACAGATGAAAAGGATGCGAATACTACTCCGAGTATTGCCTTCAGAATAAACGGGTCAAGCATGTCTATCACCTAAGATCACCATGCGTCTCCCCTCTTTTTCAACGGTTTTAACACATGGGTAGATGGTTTTCAACACATCTTCATTTAAAACGTTACTTGGCTCCCCGTAGACACATACCGTTCTATTTAAAACTAGAACCCTATCGGCTAGTTCCATTACAGGGTCGAATTCATGTTCTACGAGGACTATGGTTCTTCCATTCTTCTTAAGCATTCTGAAAACATCGAGTAGTTTCTCTTGACTTTCAGCATCTAAACCTGCGAACACTTCATCCAAAAGCAGAATCGTCGGGTTGGATGCCAATGCTCTAGCTATTAAAACCCTCCTCTGTTGTCCTCCACTAAGCTCATTGAATTGTGAATCCCAGTAATCCCTCATGCCGAGGTATTCTAAAGCCTTTTTAGCTGATTCAACATCTTCTCTAGAGACGGCTCTGGGGAAGCGTTTCCGTAACAATATCCCCATTAAGACGACTTCGCTCACCTTCAATGGGACTTCGTAGGATACTCTATCCTTCTGAGGGACGTAGCCGACAAGCATTCTAAGCTTTAAACTTTCTATGAAAGGGTTTAAACCGAGAACCTTCACAGAGCCTTTAAACGGTTTAACCATTCCGAGCAATAGTTTCATCAGCGTAGTTTTCCCAGCGCCGTTGGGACCAACAACCATTATAAGCAACGGTTTTTCAACCTCAAAGCTCACATCATCTAACACTATACGTTCTCCTAACTTCACTGAAACATCTTTCACGAATATTACCGAGCCGCCCGTATTCTCACCCCTCCTTTAACTAGTAAAACTGTTTCAATAATTACTGCAAACAGTAGCAAGACAGTCGTTAAAAGATAGACGTTAAGTCCACTTGAGACAGACCTATGGCTAGATAGAACTGCACTGTAAACCTGTCCGGCGTTGTAGAACATGACATAGTCGTACCGGTCTAAGCCGCTGGACGAAATCGTGAAAACGTATGCAATTGAGCATCCAGTTTCCTCAGACATCTCTTTAAGTGTGTTTTGAACATTGTTCATCAGGAGAGCCGTATCAGAAACTATTATACAAGCGTAGTCTCCAGATTTAAACCCGCCGTAGATTCTAATTAAAATTTCAGGACGTATCGTTCCCTCTTCACCTATTAAGACTGTGTCTACTTTCAAACCCATAGCTTCAGCGATATACTGCTCTGCGTAAAAGCCTACTACGACTCTTCTTCCAAGGCAGCCGTACTTCTCCGAAAGTTTGATAAGGGTATCCTTAAGCTTTAAAATCTCTCTTTCAAAAAGCACGTAGTTTTCTGAAAGTATTTCAGAGTATTCAGGCTTAAGCGTTGAAAGCTTATCTTTCAATGCTTTAGCTATTGCTACTACGTTATCTGGTAAAAGCCAGAATCCGTGGACGTTTCTCTCACCTTCAATTTCAAGTATTCTAATACTGCTTAAGTTCAGCAAGTTCAAAGATATCAGACTGGGGTGGACACCTCTTTCTTCTGACACCCTTTCAACAAGTTCCTTCTCCCAATTCATGTGACCAGTTATAACGATTAAATCTGAGTTTAAAGCCTCCCGAATAATGCTAGGGGTTAGAGTGAAACTGTGAGGTTCAACACCCCCTGAAATAATGGGGTAAATTTCACCCATGTCTCCCAAGATCGGGGAAACTATGGTCTGAAGGATGTCGAGCGTGACGACTATCCTAATTTTCTCCTTCTGATGAGCTGAACATGTAGAGAAGCTTATTAAACTCAAAAGGAGAACGGTCGCGATCACTGTTGCCTTTTTAAGCAACACCCCTCCCCTCTCGGAATACATTCGTTATGGGGGCATTTCTCAGGATGACCCATGATGTTACACATAGAATCGACGACCTCCTTTGGAAGATACAACTCAATCCTACGTGCACAGTCGCATGCTTCTTCCAGGTTTATTGAGAGGAATCTGTACACATAGGTTTCGAAAACCCTATGATTTCTAATAACTCTATCTACTTCCCTAATCCCCGCTTCTGAGAGGTTTACCCCCCTCCAAGGGGTTCTCTCAAGCATACCCTTATCGTAAAGTCTCTTAAGAGCTTCACTAGCAGTTGCACATGAAACCCCCATAGCCTCAGCTACTTCAAGACTTCCAACTGCCTTTCTTCCGGAAGAGAGTCTGAAAATGGTCTTAAGATATTCTACTTCTTTCACGGTTAATGTTCTTGAAATGTTTCTCTCTCTAAATTTAGGCACAGCCTAATTTAGGCTAAACCTCAATTTAAACTTAATTTTTCGCATTTAAACTTACTTTCGCTTCCTGAAGAGCATTATACCGTTGAACGTTGTCACACATTCGAAGCCAGCTTCTATGAGCTTAGATGCCTCTTCTACAGTCGAAGCGGTCTTGCAGTAGAACTCGTCGTTGGGCGTTTGGAATAACGCCTTCTCTATGTTTATGTATACCATTGTGCTTTCGATGCTTTTATGCCCGAGCACCTCCTTGACGTGTATTATGTCCCTGGTCTTGTGGCACTCCATCGTAGCCTTCCAATGCCTGAATGTGTGCAGCGATATCTTGAGTGGTCTGGGGTTGTTTAACTTCTTTGCTATGCGCTTCCACTCTACGTAAAATGCAGAGCTAATTACTTTCTTCGATGCGAAGACTTTTTCGCTTTTCTTCCCCAAGTTCTTCAACATTGTTGCGAGCTCTTCGCTTATCGGGAGTATCCTCGGCTTACCCCCTTCTCCGGCGTTACCCTCACAACTTTTCGCTCAAAGTCCACATTGGTCCACTTAAGCTTCGTCGCTTCTCCCACTCTAACACCCGTCTCTTTCAACAATTGTAAGAGCGTTGCCGTCCTCCTCCCGCATCCGACTATTAACTGGTTGGTCTCTTCTTCCATCGTAATGAACAGCATCCACTAGAACTACACTTGACCAAATATAGCTTTGAAAGACAAAACGCCATCAGAGACTAATGGGGAATTGTTTGCAATGCTAACTACAACAAGCAGGCAAAGGGTTAAATAAGTTGACAAAAAACGAGAATTGTAATAAATCCTCTGTATAGGGCATCATTCAGCAAAGTTAAAATAAAAATTAAAATCAATAAATTATCGTGCTTTATTACGCTGAAAGAAATTTGAATAAATGTATGTATTGCAGAGCTTGCGAGGAAATAGCGGCTTGTTCTAGCGATTATGTTGGCTATACTGAAAAATGAATAGGATGTGGAGCTTGCTTTATTGCATGCCCATATGAAGCAATAGAAATGAAGAAGAGGACAAGGGGAAAAGACGTTTCTATTAAAGTAAATGGAGAAAAATTTTCAGTTCCAGAGAGGATAACCGTCAAAAATGCTCTCGAAGTCATTGGTTATAAGATTAGTAAGTTTCCAGGAGAAGGTGATTTATTCGTTCCTTGTGAAGTCGGAGGTTGCTACAGTTGTG
>CALKCG010000072.1 GCA_938082915.1 uncultured archaeon
CGTTAAAAACTACGCCTATGGGGTTTACATTAAGCTTAGAAATATCGATGCAAAATACAGTGACAACTACTTAAGCATCCCTCCAAACGGTGAAGCTGAAATATTGGTGGAAACTCCGAAAGACCTTACAATCGACGAATTTAAATCAACCTTAGAATATGGTTTTTTAAAGTGGTAACATTATCCCCCTCGGGTTTTTCTTATAGAATGTCAAAAAGGAGATACACGTCGTAGATAACCTCCAGATTGCCTATGGTGGAAACTATACTTTTTGTAAAAACCATGGAGAAAGGATGAGGAAAACCAGGAGCTCTGAAACTGTTGCAAAATTTACTAACCCGTTCTAGGTTCAATAACGTTAGACTGAGTAGGACATCTCAAACCTATGCCCGATATGTGGATCAAGGTAAACCCGAATGAGTATGGGCTAACGAGATGTCCTAGGAGGAGATAGATATACTCTTTTCAACAGTTCTGGGTGAAAACCTCTCCATGACATGAGGAAGGAGAACTAAGTGTTGTGAAAGTTAACGTTAGGTTAAGACGGTCTAAGTAGAGCTTGTAATTTATCGATGAATATTTCTACTATAAAAGCAGTTTCACTCATGAAGGGTGCATCTAAGCTGATAGAGGCTTACTTCGAGTATATAGCTACTTCAACGGTATAACGACTTTTGGGGGGAGAAGGTGAATCCATACACGGGAAAATAAGCTTATATAGTGGTTAAGTATTCGTTTTACACACACGGTGTAATGCCCAATGGAAAAACTTAGACAAATCGTACGTTTAATGGGTACAGATTTAGATGGGTTTAAGAAGATTCCTTATGCACTTATGAGAATCAAAGGTGTAGGTGTTAACCTTGGCTTGGCCATAGCCAGAAGCGTGGGTGTGGATCCGAATAGACGTATAGGTGAACTCTCTGATGAAGAGCTTAAGAGAATAGAGATAGCCTTGAAAGAGCCTTCGAAATTCAATATTCCAAGCTGGATGTTTAATAGACGTAAAGACTTGGAGACTGGTAGAGATTTACACTTGATAGGACCTGATCTAGAGCTTAGGGTTAAACAGGATATCGATTTCATGAAGAGCATACGCTCTTGGAAGGGTTGGAGGCATAGCTTGGGTTTAAAGGTTAGGGGTCAGAAAACTAGGACAACTGGTAGAACTGGTAGAACAGTAGGTGTTCAAAGGAAGAAAGTTACTAAGTAGAGGTGTACAATTTTGGGAGATCCTAAGAGACGGCGGAAAAAGTATGAAACTCCTAAAAAGCCTTGGGATATGCAGACTCTTCAACTTGAACTACGCTGTTTAGGTGAATACGGTCTTAGAAATAAACGTGAGCTTTGGAAGCATAAAACTCAGCTTTCACGTATAAGAGCCATAGCTAGGGGACTTTTGGCTCAATCTCCAGAAGTTAGAATTAAAGCCGAAACAGTTCTTCTAGATAAGCTTAAACGTATGGGTTTACTCTCAGAATCCGCCACATTAGACCATGTATTGGATTTAACATTGGAGGACATCTTAAACCGTAGACTTCAAACGTTCGTCTACAAACTGGGTTTAGCTAAGACTATTCATCAGGCCAGACAGTTTATAACACATGGACATATAATGGTTAACGGTAGAGTCGTTAGGGTACCATCATACATCGTTAAATCCGGTGAGGAAAACACGATACGTTATGCTTCAGACAGCCCATTTAACGACCCGAAACACCCGATTAGAATATCGATAGAAGCAGTGCATGTGTCAAGTAAAATGGAGGAGGTTTCAAAGGAACTCGAAACTTCCGAAGAAATATAATTTTTATGGTCTTCTCCCTCTACGTCCTCCCTTTCTTCTACATCCGTCATGTGGAATAGGGGTAACATCGTCAACTCTACCTATCTTGAAACCAGCTCTAGCTAGTATCCTTATAGCATGCATAGCTCCCGGTCCAGGGATTTTAGACTTAATGCCTCCGGGTGCTCTAACCTTTATGTGAAGTGCCGTTATACCTTTCTCCTTAGCAATTTCAGCTGCAGCTGAAGCTGCTTGCATGGCTGCGTAAGGAGAGCCTTGAAGTCTATCTGCGTCGACGAACATACCGCCTGTACATAAAGCTATTGTTTCAGCTCTCGTTAAATCTGTAATATGGACTATGGTGTTGTTGGATGAACTGTAGATATGAGCTATACCCCACCTTTCCTCCCTATTACTCTTGGCTTCACTTTTAACTTCTTCAGACATAGCTAGCTTAGCTATGCTACAAACTTCAATTTAAAGATTCCTCCATATCTAGTTGATATTGTTAATTTAAGGGGGGATTTAGATGGGTGTTCCATATCGGTGATTTTTAAGCGTAATGGGTTTTTCCTTTCAAGTCGAAGGTGAAGGTCTATCTACTCTATATAGCTGGTCTTAGCTACAGGGATATCGCCTATTTATGCTACATCGTCGACGCGAGTCACGTATCTGTGTGAAAGTGGATTTAAAGGGTTAGGCATAAGATGCATAGAACCGTAGCCCTGAAAGTTAGGTAGGGGGGGTCTCCGCCATAAGAGCATCGTTGACGCGATTTAACCGACGGCAGACCTCTCTCCGGGAGAAGTTCTTAAAGCCTGTACGAATAATCCTTAATCTTCGTGGACAGGAGATCATAAGGGTTGAGCTACTCTAGACTCTTCATCCATGGTGCAACTGGATACGCCCACATCAAATCCTTAGAAGATCGCTAGGCTTCATAACTTAAAGTTAACACTATCTATTTGGTTGAAGTAAAGATTATATGAAGGCTTATGTCTTCTCTTCTGTAAGTCGGAGGACAACGTCTTGCAGGTAGAGATCTTAAAGAAGAGCTATACTGAGGTACACTTCATAGTTAGAGGTGTTTCTCCAAGATTTATGAATTCTCTGAGAAGAGCCATGATGGCTGAGGTTCCGGTGATGGCTATAGATGACGTTTATATAATTGAGAACACATCGGTTATGTATGATGAGGTTTTAGCTCATAGGCTCGGTTTAATACCTTTAAAAACAGATTTAGACTACTACGTACTTCCTGAGGAATGTGGATGTGGAAGTGAAACGGGATGCCATAAATGTTCCGCAGTCTTAGTTTTAAACGTCGAGGGGAAAGAAGACGGTGTAACTGTCGTTTATTCTGGAGATCTCAAACCCCATGAGGCTAATCTAGAGATTAAACCCGTGAATGAGAAAATCCCAATCGTTAAGCTCGCCCCTGGTCAAAGGATTAAACTTGAGGCTTATGCTAGACTTGGGAAGGCTACTAAACATGCCAAATGGTCTCCGGTTGTTAGATGCACGTACAAGTATTACCCAGTTATCTCAATAGTCAATTCTAAATGTACGGGATGTGGCTTATGCGTAGACGTATGCCATAAAAACGTTTTTATAATTAAGAACGGTAAAGTGCACATAAAGAACCAGCTTGAATGCGACTTATGTAATGAATGCGTCAATAAATGTGCTCAGAATGCTCTCAACGTCAGTTTTAATAAAAACTCGCTGATATTCTTCCTAG
>CALKCG010000073.1 GCA_938082915.1 uncultured archaeon
GTTTAAGAGATATAATCGATAGGGTTTCAGACGTCTTAAAAGAAGTTAGAAGGATCGAAGAGAAGAAGCTTGTTCAAAGTTTCCTAGATCAAGTATCTAAAGACACGGGTTTAGCATCATACGGTGAGAAAGATGTTAAACGTCACCTTGAGAAAGGTACGGTTGATATCCTACTGATCTCGGAAGACCTTCAAACTCAGAGGGTTCAAATCGAATGCTTAAACTGCGGTTACTCTGAATGGGTTTCGGTTCAACCGATAGATATACCTACACTTGAAAACGAGCTTGCTACGCGTAAATGTGTAAACTGTAGTCTTCAAACACTTAGAGTGAAAGACCGTTTAGATTTAATAGATGATCTTATAAATATGGCTGAAAACTTAGGGGTTAGAGTTGAAATAATATCTTCAAAAACAGAAGAGGGGGAGATGCTTCTAAAAAGCTTTGGAGGAGTCGCAGCCATTCTCAAATACAACTAATAGTTAAGTGGGACTTCATTTAAAGCCCATGATGACATGTAGAATAGTTGGTACGAAGACATGTTTTAACCCTCATGCTATACGGTTTAATTTATCTTTATTTTAAACGTTGTATTTACATTTAAATTTAGAGTTCCCGACGTTTTGACAGAATTTACCCCCTCCCTAGATTCGTACACGTGTATAAAGAGTGGCGTACCAGGATCAAATAAATCTCCCACACGCTCTATAGGGTTAAAAGAATGGTCTAGTCACTGTCAAAGCAAACCTATGGTCAGTCGAATTAGCGTTTAAGAGACAAAGGGAATGTTATTACATCAAAGCTGAACAATCCAAGGATAAAAAAAATACATTTCACACTTTCCGTCACTGAAAGGGGACTATGGAATATCATAAAACGAGGTACACAATACGCATGATGAAAAATGCTTGGGCACAAGAAGATTGAAAACGTCGTGGTCTACATAACAGTTGAAAACAAACTATTCCAATGAGTGAGGAACTGTGCTTCAAAACTACATCGATAATAAAGGAGACTGGTGGGCTCTCATAGGCTGGCTTCGAGTACATGGCGGCGTTTAATGACAGGATGCGCTTTAGAAGGCGAAAGTAAAGTATTTGGATTCGTGAAAAAGACTCTAGATGGAACTCAACGCAAGCCTTCTTTTAATCCTCTTGTAGAAGTTTGATTCAAACCTTATGAATTTAACGGTTCGCCTCCCCCTTCTTATAGTGACTTCAAATGGCGGTTTAAATCGACTCATGAACTGCCCGTCTACGAGAACGACGATACTATCCCCTGTAGACACAGTTATTCTAATTTCAGAGTCTTCAGGCAGGACGTACGGTTTAAAGTTTGTTGAAAGCGGACATACCGGAACTAGCATAATGGCTTTAACTCTACTGTCTACTAGACATCCTCCGGCGCTTAAAGAGTATCCCGTAGCGCCAGTAGTCGTTGCTACGATAACAGCGTCAACTCTATCCTTAGCTATAAGCAACCCATCGACATAAACTTCCACATCAATTGTTTTAAGAGGTAGTTCAGCACCCACCATTACCTCATTCAACGCTTCTGGAAGATTCTTATCGTTTGCAAGCGTGAAGCATTCTTCAACCATAAAACCCCCGGAGATAAGCCGGCTTAACGCCTCTAAAGCTTCTTCTTTTTCAACTTCTGCCAGGAATCCAACCTTGCCAAACCTCACGGTTAATAAAGGTATGTCTCGTTTTAACCCATGTACGGCTCTGAGAACAGTTCCATCTCCACCCACTACGACTGCAAAATCGCCGTCCAATTCATCCATGGGTTTTCCATGGAGTCCAAGCTTGTAGGCTACATCTTCCTCGACTTCAACGCTTAAGCCTAAATCTAAAAGTCTCTGTCTAATTTTATCTACCAGTTTCAACGCTTCAGAACTGTCGGATCTACTGATGAGTACAGCTTTTTTGAACATTCTGATAATCAAATACTTTTACCTCTTTTAATAATTTTAATCGTACTATCCTGTAAAAGACAAATATCCGTATATCCGTACATTTTCCCCTCAATCAGATACATAGTTGATGGTTTGAGAAGTAGTCGCCATTTTAACGGCTACTGAGAAGGCAGCTTCAACGGCAATCCAACGGTTTTCTCCGAAAACCACCACTATACAAGCTTCTCCTTTGGGTTGTTTAAATGTGTTTAAAATAGCCTTATACCACTTGGGAGCTTCAACTTCAAGATTTTCATATACTCCAGGCATGGTGTAAACGCCATTACTATATACTATGGTAACAGCTCCTAAAGCACCAGCTCTAACAGCTTGATCCCTCTCCTCTAAACACAATGTCCCCCTGTGTACTAAGACGCCACGTATTAGAATCGCCATTGAACTTGGACCTATATTAAGGCCTTCGCATGGAAAGTCCCTTATGCTTTCAATGTTCATCTTTTCAAGCCTCTTTTGAAACTCTAAACGTCCCTCTGATGTTATTCCAACACCGGTTTTATCTACGGTTATGTAGCCTTGTCTCTTCAATCTGATGATCATGCTTCTAACTATTCCTTCTGTAACTCTCAATATTCTTGATAACATCTTCCTACCTAATGGTTCGAAACAGCTTAAAGCATACAGGAGCAATGTCTCCTTAAGCCATCTTCCATCTTCCAAGTCCACTCCACAACGCCACATATACTAAATATTCACCTAAAAGATAAAAATTAAAGCCATGTTGGAAGGAATGTTTTAAAGCATTAAATCAATAGTTCTTCTCCGCCAGTGAATATTCTTGTTAATGCAGCCGATAACTCTGCAAGCCCTAGACCAGTTTTAGATGATACTGGTATTAACGCGGATACTGAGCATAGGTCTTTCAGTGATAATCTAAGGCGTTTTATGAAAATGTACCGTTCACCTGTTAACCGGCTTTCAATAGCATTCTCTAAAGCCTCCTCATCCTCATACCAGGAAAGCATCTCTTCTATCGTCCCATTAGATACGAGGTCACTCTTAGATATTACGTGGATTTGAGGTAGAAGAAACCTGAAGTAGATTGCAGCTGATAGAAGCATGTTCGATACGTAGTTGAACGGGTCGCTTGAAAAGGTCGATTCAAAAAGATATACTACGGCTTTAACTCCGTCTGTAAGTGTTGAAGCTATTAAAGGACCACTTGCTCTAAAAGCGAAGAGTTCAAGTTGTCCAGGTGTATCAATTATCAAGTAATCTACCTTTAAATCCTCTACGTCTCTCTTCAAATCGTCTATGTGAGCTACTATCATGTCTGCAGCAAGTATTAAAGCTCCGTTGGGTCCAAGTCCGTGTCTCTCCATGATGTCGTATATATTTACGTAATCCCTAATATCTATATCTGGAATATAAGGTAGATCTATGACGCCTGGATCTAAGTTTAACGAAGCCGCGCTCTGATCTCTGGCTCTTAGAAAATCGACTAAAGCCTGTGTTAGTTGAGTTTTCCCCGAGCCAGCTGCTCCTAATATGTATGCCGTGTACAGACCAATCCCCTCTGAAAAACTCTACTTAATTAGATAAAATGTTTAAATTCAACTTGTTAAAATTTTACATTCAAGAGGTGTTTTCAATTTAGAGGTGAATTGAAAGAGGCTGAAAAAGATGAAGGTAATGTAGAGTATAAACTCATTCTTTTGAGGGATGACCAGAAGACTATTGAGCATTTAGCCACTCAAATGCGTTATAGGCTTAATGAAGGTGGAGGAGAAGCATTCTACGAGATAGGTGTTTCAGACGACGGAGAGCCTGTAGGGCTTGATGATAAAGAGCTTGAACTCTCTCTAAACGTTTTAGAAAAGGCTGCAGAACTGGTGGGGGCCAAATGTAGACTTCTAAGGGTTGGCACGGGTAGACTGGGTAAAATAGCTGAAGTCCATATAAGAGTTTCTAGAGAAGGTAATCTTCCAATCTTCCTAGAGATTCCACTACTTGGAAATGTTGATGCGGGTAAGTCTAGTCTAGTCGGAGTCTTATCTACTGGAGAGCTGGATAATGGTAGAGGCTTAGCTATGAGTAAGGTCGCCAGATACGTGCATGAGATTAAAACTGGTAGAACGTCCTCCATATCAACTCATCCGATCGGTTTTTCGGAGGACGGTTGCATAGTAAACCACAGCCTTGCTTCTCCATTGGATGAGTCGCAAGTTTTCTTAAAAAGCTCTAAAATCATAAACCTCATAGATCTTGGAGGTCATGAAAAGTATCTGAAGACAACACTTAAGGGGATAATGGGTAGAACGCCTGACTACGCTCTACTGATTATAGGAGCTAATGCAAGTATCATAGGTACTACGAAGGAGCACTTGGGAATAGCTATTGCTTTAAAGATCCCTATAGCGGTAGTGATCACTAAGATTGACATGGTGGACAGTGGGAGAATCGAATACGTCTTAAACGATGTATTTAAACTCTTGAAAATGCCAGGTGTGGATAAAATCCCCCTAGTAGTCCGAGGAATAGACGATGTATCTGTAGCCGTTAAAACCATACAGTCTGGAAGAGTGACACCAATATTCCTCATCTCGAATAAGACTGGGGAAGGTTTCAATCTGTTGAAGGCTTTCTTAAACCTCCTCCCTCCGAGGATGAGGTGGGAGGAGAAATTAGATAAGCCGTTTATGATGTACGTGGACGATAAGTTTAATGTTAAAGGTGTCGGCGTTGTTGTAAGCGGCGTTGTTCTCCAAGGTAGTATAGGTGTTGACGACTATGTGCAAATAGGTCCATTTGATGACGGTAGTTCCAGGCTCGTGAAAATAAAATCCATACATTTGCATAGAGTCCCCGTTCAAAGGGTTTTCCCCGGTCAAGACGTTTGTTTGGCTTTATCAAATATAGAGTATGATGAAGTTTTAAAGGGCATGTGTATTCTTGATAAATCTGAAGCCTTAAAGCCTGTTAGGGTTTTCGAAGCTAAGGTAACGGTTCTCCACCATCCCACGACTATATGGAGAGGGTACAACGCTGTAATACACATTCACACGATAAGGCAAACGGCTGAGCTCATAGAGTCCAGCCGTGAACCGTTGAGGACCGGTGTAACAGCATACGTGAAATTCAGCTTCAAATATAGGCCAGTTTACATTAGGACTGGAGACTGGTTTGTATTCAGAGAAGGTAGAACTAGGGGAATAGGTTTAGTAACAGCTACCATAGGTTAATACTACTCTCCAGTTGGTACTTCAGTAATTCTACCCCCTCGTTCAACTACACGTTTTTTGACTTCAGATGTTGTGACACCTATCGCTTTAAGGCATTCTTCAAGGCTCTCATCAGACGTTGAAAGATGTAGCTCTATGTAAGCACCCCCCTCCTCCCTCTTTGGATGAGATTTTATGTAAACTCTGGGGTTCATCTTGAAGACTTGATCTATTATAGGTGCAAGGTCGGACTCATATATTCCTTCAAGTCTCAAGCTCTTCTCACAGAAGATAAGCTTAGACCTCCCTCGGATAATTGAGCTTATAGAATCTTCAAATATAGCCTTCATTTCCTCGGGGACGCCCGGTAGACATATTATCGTAACCCCATCGGCTTCCAGTAAGACGCCTGGAGCTGTTCCAACAGGATTTGTTAAAGGTTTAGCCCCATCAGGCAGAGTAGCCATCTTAATTCGCGCGGGTGTAAGTTCAATTTTCTCCCCTCTAGTTTTACTCAAGCTTTCATACTTCATCTTAACCATATCTAATGCCTCACTATTCACTTTAAGGTTCAAATTCAACGCACGTGCAACACCTTCAAGAGTTTTATCATCAAACGTTGGTCCCAATCCACCCACGGTTATTATGAAATCAGGTTTTCTAGCTAAACAGTCTCTCACCGTCGACGATATTTCATCGATATCATCCCCTATTGTGATTATCCTAGTAACCCGTCCCCCTAAACTTGTTATACGCCTACTAAGCCAGTGAGCATTCGTATTTAAAATTTTACCTATGAGCAATTCGTTTCCTATCGTTAATACTTCAAACTTAAGCTGCTTACTCATGCCTGCCCCCCGGATATGCTCTTACTAGCTTAAAAAGCTATGTTTACTATGTTTATAAGTGTATTTTTAAAAATTGAGTGCTTGTATCAAGTTTCAGGTTAGTTCTTGGATGAAGCTTGAGCTCATATCTATAACAGCGGTCTTCGTCGCCAGATTCGCCTCAGACGATAACCTCGAATAGTTTAAAACGATAGAGGAGCTGGTTGTAGAGGGGGTATGAATATAGCTACTTAATGATGATAGCCTATTCATAGCTTCTCTACCTGCTCATAATATGGTGTCCTCCAGTCTCAAGACTGTAGGAGGGGCTGAAATAGAGTACGTCGGTTGCATAGTTGTCTATGGAGACGGTGTATATATAGAATCACAATAATGATTTCCTACAAAACTAGGAAGAAAGAGTAGGTTTTTCCGAAAAATTAAGACTCTTTCCTTGAAAGCCACCATCTTAAATATTCTCTTTGAAGTTTCTTCCTGCCGTCTTCTTCGTTTAGATGCCTTCTTACCTTTTTCCATGCTTCTACAAGCTCTTGCTGATTGTATGTAGCACCACAGCTTTTACACATATAACGCTTCGTAGGTGGGTCGTAGAATAGTTCTCCACCACATTCAGGACAATACTTAGGCATTTTAACCAAGTAAAACTATCGAAATCCGCCTAATTACTCTTTCCCTTTATACGAAAGTTTAATTAAAAACATGATCTATCGATTTTCCAGTGGGTGGTTTCTTGGCAGATAAAGTCAGATTCGGACCAGCTGGACTACCAGTAGGATTCGACGGTCCACTTACGTTAGTACCGAAGCATCTTAAGAATGAAGGGTTAGATGCTTTCGAATATCAGGCTGTACGCTGGGGGGTTAAACCTCAAGTTAAACGTGAGCTGGCTGAGAAATTTAAATCCGAAGCACTGGAAAACGACGTATGGGTTACAATGCATGGATCCTACTTTATAAACCTCGCTGGAGATGAAGATGTTGTTGAGAAGAGTATTGAAAGGATTAAAGCCTGCTTGGAGGCAACCGGATGGCTTGGAGCTAAAAGCATTGTCTTCCACCCTGGATTCTACGGGAGAAGGTCTCCCAGGGAAGCTTTTGAAGTATGTCTTAAAGCTTTAGATAAACTAGTAGAGTATATAAATACTAGGGGGTTTGAAGTCTACCTTTGCCCCGAAACAACAGGCAAACTCAGCCAACTCGGCAGTTTAGATGAGATTCTAGCTATGTGTCAAAAATTTGACCTGGTATATCCTACTATAGATTGGGCTCATATTTACGCTAGATGTAGAGGCTGCCTCCACTCTAAAGACGACTACTTAAAGGTCTTTGAGAAGATCGAAAAGGCTTTAGGTTCTAGAGGCATTGACAAGCTTCACTTTCATTTTACAAACGTCGAATATAATAATAGAGGGGAAGTTAGACATAGGACTTTAGATGAACCATTTGGTCCAGATTTCAAGATTTTGGCTGAAATTGTAATCGAAAACGAATATAAGCCGGTTATAATAAGTGAATCTCCGGTCCTCGATCTAGACGCTGTTAAAATGAGAAATATCTTGGAGGATTTAAAATGGAGGAAGAAAAAATAGTTAAAGTCGTTGAAGAAACTCTTCCAAGCGTTGTAAACGTAAGTACGATAGCATTACGTAGAGACCTGCTTCTTCAAGCAATACCTGTTAAAGGTGTAGGTTCCGGTACGATAATAGATGAAAACGGATATATTGCTACAAGCTACCACGTTATAGAAGGAGCTCAGCAGATAGAGGTGACCCTGTATACAGGTGAAAGGTTTGAAGCATCTCCGATCGGTGCAGATAAGCTGATGGATGTAGCCATTCTAAAGATAAACGCCTCAAACCTAAAGCCTGTTAAATTCTGTAACTACGAAGATCTTAAAGTCGGTCAACTCGTAGTCGCCATTGGCAATCCACTGGGGTTACCTGGCGGTCCAACGGTTACAATAGGTGTCATAAGCGCGTTAAACCGTACACTTCAAACCCCTAGAGGTGTAATGAGCCGTATTATTCAGACAGATGCCGCTATAAACCCGGGTAATAGTGGCGGTCCTCTGATTAATATGAAGGCTGAAATGGCGGGTATGAGTACAGCTATAGTGCCGTATGCTCAAGGCATAGGGTTTGCAGTACCTTCAGATACTGTTAGAAGAATATTTGAAGACATACGACTCTACGGTATCACCAGACCATGGATTGGCATAGCTGGTATAGATCTCAATAGGGCAATAGCATCCTACTACGGTATATCGTTCATGAGAGGTGTTCTAGTTGTAAGCGCATTTGAAAATGGTCCTGCGTTTAAAGCTGGTATTAGACCTGGAGATGTGATTCTTAGAGTCGACGAGTTTAACATTTCATCTATGGATGATATGGCTAAGTCTCTACGGGGTAGACAGGTTGGTGACGTCGTAGAATTAACAATTGGAAGGTATTCGAAAGTGTTTAGAGCTTTCGTAAAATTGGAAGCACAACCTAGCTTCTGATAACGTAACGGCCTCTTTTTTCCACTTCTCTAGCCTTATCTAGGACTTTATCGGTTGTTTTTCTCCCTCTAATGCTTGCATAGCCTCTAAGAAAGGCTTTGAAACATTCTTCTGCAAACATGTAGTGGGTACTCATTAGGGCTCGTCTAAATAGTATTAGATCCACAGCCATATCTTCAACCTCGCTTGTAAAAGCACTTAAACCGAAGTCTACTAGGAATATCCTTCCATCTTCTGTCGAGATCATATTTGAAGTTGTTAAATCGCCATGCTGTATTCCAGCTTGGTGAAGTCTACCTGTATACACACCTATAAGTTCAATTTTCCTAACGCGTTCTTCTCCAGTAAATTTGCTTAATGCCTCCCTAATTCTCTCTCCTTCGATAAAGTTCATGATGATTGTAGAATTCGTCGGATCTAAAAAGTATACAGTTGGAGTTGGAACTCCAGCTTTTTTAGCGTAATGTAGAATTTTAGCCTCCCTCATTGTCCTCCTGAATCTTATTTCTTCATCAAGTTCTCTGATTCTATATGGTTTAGGGATTCTACGTTTAATTATAACATCCATTCCATACCATTTAGCTCTGTAAACCTCGGCTTCAGCACCAACGTAGAGTAATGTAGGGTTTTCAAACTTTGAAGTTAAGTCTGCCATGCTCAATTGAAGATTCACAATCTACCAGTCTCTTCCAAAAGGCCAAAAGCTTCGAGTACTCCTCCTCTCTCTACTCTCGCTTTCATATGGTCTACTTTGAAATGCATCTGGAATTATGTAGAGGTATATCGTATGCCCTCCGAATCTTTCGATTTTAGCAGCCTTCCAACCCGTTATGCTGAAATCGTGGCTGACGATTCTAGTACCTGGTTTAGCTTCTCTTTCAAACTTAGGTCTAAGTTTATCGTTACCGGAAGTTGTGAGGTATAGCGTTATCACAGTAACGTCTGAAAGATCCGCGGTCATACAGTCTCTATTGTAAACGATCACTCTATCGGATACATCCTCACTTAGAATCTTGCCGAGCACCATATCATATAGGTCTTTTCTAATTTCATAACCTATAGCCTTCTTTGCTCCAAATTCTGAAACAGCCATAAAGAGTATTCGCCCATCACCACAGCCCATGTCGCATACGACATCGTTCTCGGAAACTTGAGCTAATTCAAGCATTGCACGGACAACTTCCGGAGGGGATGCTACGAAGGGTGCTAAGCTGACCATAGCTTTATCAAAGCTTAGATCCAAAGAAGCTTCATCTAATAAACTTTATGCTTAAAGTCTTAACCACTTCCAAGTTTTTAACTACTTTCCTGTGAATTGGCATTCCAATGTCTTAAATAGTCTTCACTTCTACTATTGAGGGTAAGTCGATGTACACTTTAAATACGACTGTTAATGTTCCTCTATAGGATGATTACGTGTTGATCGTGTACGCACTGTTAGCGTTTGCAATAAGTTTTCTAACGACTTTCATATCTACTCCTAGAATAGCTTTATTCATGAATAGTAGAGGTATTGTTGGCGTTGACATACATAAGCCTAATAAGCCTAAAATCCCAGAGATGGTTGGAATAGCTATGTTAATCGGCTTCTCTACATCATTAGTATTCCTAAGCTTGGTCACTCCCGAGTCGGGCAACACCTACTTAGCCGTTCTTCTCTCTATAATGGTAGCCGCCCTTATAGGGTTGTTCGATGATTTTAAGGACTTATCCCCTACTCGTAAGGTGCTTCTTGCAATGCTGAGTGGTTTTCCAATAATCGTCCTGAGAGCATACAATTCCAGACCCATAATACCATTTATCGGTAGAGTTAGACTCACCATAGCGTATCCGTTAGCTATACCGATCGCTCTTAGTGTAACTACGAACGCTATGAATATGTCGGATCCTGTTAACGGAGCTATGAGCGGTTCAGCCTCGATAATATTAACCCTACTGGCAATTGCGTATATGTTAACTGGCAATTGCACGGCTTCTCTCGTAAGCTTAGCCTTACTGGGAGCAACCTTAGCGTTTTACTTCTACAATCGATATCCGGCTAAAGTATTCTCCGGTAATGTAGGAAGCTTTGTGGTGGGTGCTGCGATAGGTAGTCTAGTGGTTACAAGTGGTTTAGAAGTTGTAGCAGTCATAGCTATGCTTCCTCAGATTTTAAACTCATATATGATACTCTCTACCAGTGGGGGTCTTAAGAGTAAGAAAGATATCACTGTTAGACCTACTAGGCTTCTAGAAAATGGATTAATAGAAGCTGTTAAAGACCAACGAGCCCCATTAACGCTTATGAGGATGATACTAGCGGGTTCAGCTAAAACAGAGAAGGAGGTCGCTAGGGAGTTTTTAGCTTTAACGGCATTTTCATCCATATTGGCCCTCGTAACAATACCAATAGTACTACTAGGAGGTTGAACATTGAAGGATACTCTCTGGATTTACATGAGTCTGTTGATAGCTTGGATTACTCTTATGGTAGGTCTCTATCTGCTAAACACTTTGGTAAACTACATGAGAAAGCTCAGTGGTGCCATGCTTTTAAATATACTTGAGGTTTTGATAACGGTTTTACTTTTCCTTCTATGGTTATTCTTATGGAGGCTTCTAACAATAAAATTTTTCAAAGACGTAATAGGCAAAATTTGACCAGTTTTCC
>CALKCG010000074.1 GCA_938082915.1 uncultured archaeon
AGGTTGGAAGAGGCAGTTGAAGAGGCTAGACAATACGGTTTCCTAGGAAGGAACATATTCGATTCAAGGTTTGACTTCAACGTGGAGGTTGTACGGAGCGCAGGAGCATTTGTATGTGGAGAGGAAACGGCGATGTTAGCAGCTATAGAGGGAAAACGGGCTATGCCAAGACAGCGTCCGCCATATCCAGCCACACATGGCTTGTTCGGTAAACCGACGACTATCAATAACGTTGAAACACTAGCTCACGTGGCTACAATAATGGCAGAAGGGTGGGAAAAGTTTGCTAAATATGGAACTGAGAGAAGTAAAGGGACAAAGGTCTTCTGTATTACCGGATGCGTTAAGAGGACAGGGGCCGTTGAAGTTCCAATAGGAATGACGATAAGAGATCTTATATTTAAGATGGCTGGAGGCGTTAGAGAAGGAAGAAAATTTAAAGCTGTTCAGGTCGGTGGACCTTCTGGAGGATGCCTGCCTGAAAGTGCGCTTGATTTACCGATAGATTATGAAAGTTTAACATCTGTGGGCGCTATAATGGGGTCTGGTGGATTGGTTGTTATTGATGATGGCAATTGTATAGTAGACGTAGCGAGGTTTTTCACAACATTTACCATGGCAGAATCCTGTGGCAAATGTTTACCATGTAGAGTAGGGTCGAAGATACTCTATGATACCCTTAGTAGAATAATAGATGGAAATGGCTCAGAAGAAGATATAGAAATTTTAGAAAACATAGGCAAATTCATGAAAGATGCAAGCTTATGTGCTTTAGGTCAAACAGCTCCAAATCCAGTTCTATCAACACTCAGATACTTTAGAGAAGAATATGAGGTTCATATTAAGGAGAAGAAATGCCCTGCCAAAGTATGTAAGAAACTGTTAGAGTATACAATAGTTAAAGACATTTGTGTAGGATGTGGAATCTGTGCAAATAATTGTCCTGTTGAGGCAATATTCAAGGATGCTGATGGCAAGTATTGTATAGATGCTGAGAGATGCGTAAAATGTGGACAATGCTTTATGGTATGTCCAAGAGGAGCCGTAGTAAAGAGGTGACATGATCATGATGAAAATAATCGTAGATGGAAAAGAGGTGGATGTTAGTCCCGATACTACGATACTTGAGGCTGCAAGAAAACTCGGTATAGAAATACCTACTCTTTGCTACTTCCCTAATGTGTTTGAAGAAGCTACATGTAGAATATGTGTAGTAGAGGATAAGAAGTCCGGTAAGATTGTCCCTTCGTGTGTATTCCCCGTATCTGAAGGATTAAATGTAGAAACAAATAACGAAAGAGTTAGAAATAACCGCAGATTAGCTTTAGAGGCTATTTTAGCTACTCATAAGATTAAATGTCAATCATGCCTGAGGAAAGGAGGTAAATGTGAACTGTTAAACCTATGTAAGGAGTATGGCGTCGAAGGAATACCTGTGTGTGCAGAGTGCCCACTACATGAGGAAGATTGCTTACTGGCTAAAGGTGAAATATGCCTTGGACCTCTAACAGTTGCTGGTTGCGATGGTGTATGCATGCGTAGTAATAGAAGCTGTGAAGGATGCCGTGGGCCGGTGATGCGGAGTGACGTAATCAAGGAAGCTGTAGAACTTTACAATAGCTATGGAATAACTGCGGATAAGATTCTCATAAAAATGGGCAAGTATTATTCTAGTAGTCCATATTATGATAACATTGTTAAGTTGGTGACGCAATTCTTCAATAGGAATGATGAAAACGAATACTTCGATGGGGGTGATGAATAGCTGAAGATCGCTATATATAAGTTTGGCAGTTGCTCAGGTTGCGTTCATGAAGTGTTAAATCTAAATGAAGACTTGCTGAAAATGGTCTACGATAAAAAAGTAGAAGTTGTATACAGCACACTCTTAGGAATAGACGAAAAACATGAGAACTATGATATCTCTCTAATTGAGGGAGCTATAGTCTCGGAGGAAGATGTTGCAAGAATTAGGGACATTAGGAAAAAATCGAAGATGTTAGTAGCAATGGGGTCATGCGCAGTTTTAAGCGGTGTGCCAGGCTTAAAAAGATTTGCACATAAGGATGAGGTAAAACGCGTATATGTTGAAAATTACTCTGAGCATAAATATTTCAGTAGAGCGATGCCGCTTGACAGGTTCGTAAAGGTTGACTATTATGTCAGAGGATGCCCGATAAATAGGTATGAATTATTGCATCTTCTGGAGAAAATTCTCCAAAAATTGTGGTTTAAACAAGGGGAACGAAGATTTCCATTTACCCGTGAAAAACCATTGGATATTGAAGGGACGGCGTTGTCATTAGATGGAGAGAAGTGTATTACGTGCGGGCGATGCGTCAAAGTATGCCAAGAAATTGTTTCCGCAATAGATTATATAAACAGAAGCATTGAAACGGCGATATCTACACCATTTAAAGTTAAACTAGATGAATCGACTTGCATAAGCTGTGGTCAATGTACGTTATATTGTCCTGTAGACGCTTTAAAGGAGAGAAGTTCTATGAGTGAAGTTCAGAAGCTTCTTAAATTCGGAGCTCGCTTAACAGCCTATGTTGAACCAGAAGTTTTAGCAGCTCTCGGCGAATACTTAAACTTTGATAAACGTATTAGTGGAATTGCTGTAGCAGCGCTTAAAAAGTTAGGATTTGAGAAGGTCATTCTCTGGAGACCTCAAGCCGTAGTGAGAATGCAGAGTAATCTAACGATAATTCCCAGCAGTGAAGCTGAAGCAATTTATATGCAACGATTTCACCCAGAACTTTCCAAGTATATGATTGAGCCTCCTAAAAACAGGGATTCCTCTGTTGTATGGATTACTTCGTGTTTAGCTAGGAAACTTGGTGAAGGACTTATCCTTACTACAAGAGAGCTTGCTGGATTACTGAGCGCTTTAGATTTAAGCATACTAACTGAAAAGTCGTTTGATGAAGTTAGACTAAATGAACTAAACTTTCAAGTAAATAAAGCTGTAGGAATTCAAGAGATTGAAAAGATATCGATGAGTGTAAAGGATGGAAGGCTACGAGAAGGAGTAATAGTACTCTACATATGTAATAAAGGATGTCTTTATGGAGGGGGACAACCATATTTAAAACCAGAAATAACCATGAAACGAGGGGAACTTTTAGTGCAAATTATAAGCGGTATTAGATGAGAAGGAAACGGTCAGAGCCCATCATAGATTATGGAAACATTGTCTTAAAGTAATGTAATAAGAGTGTTAACAAAAAAATATAGTTAATTTACATAGATCCTAACTTGATCTACCTCTATCTTCTGAATAAAGTTGAAGAGCGATGAATCATTTAAACCGCCTCTAAAAACCGTCACAGAAGAGGGGTTGAAAAGAATTGTTGAAATGGTGAAGTATACTTATAAGTTTAACCAGTCAACCACCTAATAAATTTGAACCGTATCATTGTAAGATTTAGGTATGGAGTTTTGTGAGCTTTCCGATAAGAAAGGAAGTTTATCAAATTCACAACAAATAGCATGCAAAACTATATCGCTGGGTTTTCAGATAAATTCTTTACATAGCAAAAAGTATAATTGGCACAGTCTCTTTTAGTACTCACTAGATTATGTTTGATGCTTTAACCCATCCCATAAGAGAAAAAATAATCAGGGTTTTAGGAGAACAGGGTCCCTCAACTTATTCCGAGCTTATGGAAAAGGTCGGGGTTAAAGAAACTGGCAAATTCAATTATCATTTGAGTAAAATTTCCCCCTTTATAGAGAAAAGGGGAAAACTTTATTCTTTAAATGAGAGAGGCCATGAGCTTTACAATTTTTTAAGGCTTAAAGAGGGGTTGGGAGTTAAACGTGTTAGTGTTATTGAGCCTACACGTGTTTCTAGAGTTGGTGTAATATTTTGTGAATGCCATGGTGAAGTCCCCAGGTTTATAAATTTAGAAGAGTTATCGTCGAAGCTGTCTGAAGTAGAAAATATTGTAGCTGTTGAAGTATTTAAAAACGTATGTAGCCCTGAAAATTTCCAGAAGATAAAAAAGTGGATAGAGAGAAACCTTCTAGATGGAATTGTTGTAGTAGGTTGCTCTCCAGAGATTCATAATGGATTGCGTGAGCTTCTTTCAACAATAGATGTCCCTTATGAAACTGTAAATATTCTTGAAGGTTGCATAAGAATTAACCGAAGTTCTCCAAAGGAGGCTTTCGAGAAGATTAAGTGTATGATTAATGGAGCTGTTCGAGCTGTAAATTTTAAACCCAAGTCTTCTAGGAGAACGGTTCGTATTCCTAAATCTGTAGCGATTATAGGAGGAGGTGTAAGTGGTTTAATCGTTGCCAGATACATGACTTTAATGGGGTTTGAAACATACTTGATAGAGAGAAGGCGTACATTAGGCGGTAGAATAATGAATTGGAGTAGTGTATATGGTGAAAGTGACTGCGCTAGCTGCATGATGGCTGAAATTATCTCGAGTGTTCTAGAGTTTAAAAACCTTAGAATAGTCACAAACTCTGAAGTTACCCAAATTTCTGGGAAGATTGGGGATTTCCAACTCATAGTTAAGACCAATCCTATGTATGTGGATGCTGAACGGTGCTCTCTCTGTGGCCGCTGTGTTGAAGTTTGTCCCATAGAGAAGCCAGATGAGCGTTATCTAGGCTTTACTGTTAGAAAACAGATCGCCATCCCATTATCGACGGCTTATCCTAAAGCAGTAGTCGTAGATGAACATGATATCCAACGTTGCCTTTCATGTCGTAAATGCGAAGAGGTTTGTCCATCAAGGGCTATAAATTTCGATGCAAAGGGTATGGAGAGTATATATAGAGTAGGAGCAGTTGTTATTGCGGTTGGTTGCGAAAACTACAGTGGCGAGTTATTGAAAAAATTTAAACATAGATCTATTACCGGCGTCATAACGAATGACGAATTAGAGAGTTTACTCTCTCCAGAAGCTCCAATCGAAGAAGTTTTATTAAGGTCTGGCAAGTCCCGTTTCAAAAAAATAGCTATCATTCAGTGTATAAATGAAATAGGTTGCTCAAAATACTGTTGCATTCTTGCTCGTAAGTATTTTGAAATCTTAAAGAAAATGGACTCTAGCATGGATATAAGAATAATTTTTGAAGAGAATAGAATTCCTACGGACGCGCCTCTGGACAATTTGAAAGGCCTACCCATTTATATTGTTAAGAACTTACGTATTGAGGAGGGGCCTAAAGTTTTAGGCGATGAATTTGAATGGGACTGTGATCTAGTCATCTTAAACTTGGGAGAAGATCCCAGAAAGCGTATAATGGAGCTTAAAAAACTTTTAGATATTTCTACAACGAATAAGGGGTTTTTAAACCCTGATACATTACCCTTTGGTATTTTCGCATGTGGCTCCATAACTGGTCCTAAAACGTACAGAGAACTTATCTACGATGCTCAATCTACAGCATTAAAAGTGGCATCCCTTCTCGTGAAGAGTGAAGTTACGGTAGAGGAAGAGGGGATTTTATTAGACGAAGGAAACTGTGGGGCTTGCGGTCTTTGTGGCACAGTATGTCCATTTAACGCAATAAAATTTTTCCGGGATAGGATGACCGTAGATCAGTTCAAATGTAAAGCTTGTGGTCTCTGTATAGCGGTATGTCCTACGAGTGCTCTGCACTTATCCTCTATTAATGAGGAAGAGTTATTAGCGTTTATGGATGAATTTTCAAAGGCATACTTTAAACCGAAGGTTCTAGTATTAGCTTGCGCTAACTGCGGCTATCCCGCATTCATAGATGCTGGTGTTAAAGGTGTAGAGTATACTGCTAAAGCGTTCACACTAAAGATTCCATGTGCTGGACTAGTGAATTCGGAGCTTATAACTCACGCTCTAAAGAGAGGATTTGATGGTGTATTGATAGCTGGATGTAGGAAAGACTCATGCCGTTATGGTCTAGGAGCTGAACTCGCTGAGAGGAGAATTGAAAACATCCAGTTATTTGAAAGTATGTTTAGAAACAGAGTTAAAATCCTCCAGTTGTCTGCCGTCGAGGGGAGGATTTTCGCAAAAGCTTTGGATGATTTTGTACATAACTTAGAGAGGTCTTAGCAATGGGGATTAAATCCCTTAAAATAGGTTTTCTTCAATTAGTTGGATGCAGCGGTTGCTTAACGTCAATAATAGACTCAACTGTATTTAAAGAAATATGGAATAAGGGTTACATAATTTTTTTCCCAATGATAAAGGATGGTGGAGATATAGATAGTTGCGATCTAGTATTTATAGAGGGGTCAGCTTCGAAAAGAGATGAAAAATTGCTTAAAAAAGTACGTACAAAGGTTAAGAGGGTGATTTCCATAGGGTCTTGCGCATGCTTCGGGGGCATCTCAAGCAATGTCAAAGAGTTAGAGCTTAAACCTATACATAGCATGATAGAAGTAGACCTGGAGCTCCCAGGCTGTCCACCTCCTGAAAACCTGATATCAACGCTACTTTACGCCTTGATTAGCGGTAAAGAATTCAAACATAAGACGGTTAACGTATGCTCAGAATGTCCATTCCATCCTTGTAAGGCAAAATATCCAATAATCATTAGAGAAATTTTCCCAAAGGGGAAAAGCGAGCGGTGCCTATTGGAAGAGGGAATTCTCTGTCTCGGGCCTATAACCAGAGCTGGATGTGAAGCTAAATGTGTAGTTCAAGGTGGAAGTTGCTATGGATGTATGGGCTTACTTAAAAGTGATTCATTAACTTCTCTAGTTGACTTCTTAGCCTTACTTGCCATCCCTAAGGAATTGAAGTACGACGTTGTAAACATCTTAAACCTATATGGGAAGAGGGAGTATGTCTCTTAAACAAATACACCCACTTACAAGAATTGAAGGTGCTTCGGAAGTTATTGTTAAAATACATAAACGAGAAGTTCAAGAATTGGAGTTTAATCTCCCAGTTCTGAGGAAAATTGAAACTCTTCTACGCGGAAAAAGGGTTCACATCATTCCATTTATTGTGGCGAAAATATGTGGCGTCTGTCCATTTTCTCATCAAATAGCTGCCTCTATAGCATTAGAGAAGGCTTTGAACATAGATGCACCTCTATTGGCATCAAATGTCAGGCGACTAATTCTGAGCATGGAGCATATTAGAAGCCATGCTTATAATCTTTTTCTAATGGGGCTTCAAGATGCTAGTAGACTTCTTGGAATGGATGAAAAACTATTAAGCCATAGACTATTTCATAGTGGTTTAAACGTCATAAGATTTGCTGATCAAGTACTATCATTAATAGCAGGAGGACCAATATCACCTGGAATATCGACAGTAGGAGGTCTTCTAAAGATGCCGATCATAGGATCTTCGATAAACGATCTTAAAAGAGACGTTAAAAATATCTTGGAAGATATGAACCGAGCTCTAAGCATATCCAAGAATCTAAGGGGGTCAAAATATTATGAAATATTTAACTTGGAGAGAGATCACATTCTTATTACAAGCTTCGGTAGAGATATGGATCCGATAAATGGTATACTTAAGATGTACGAGAATGTAAGTTGGAAAGAATTGGATGTTTTAGAAGATCCTAAAGACCTATTAACTAAAAATGTTCTTACAGGACCCTTGGCTAGAGCCACTTTTATTAGTTTACATTATAGTTTAGAAGAGAGCCTCCCAACTCATAATCTACTCGACCTCTACATGCTTAGGATTTTAGAAATTATAAACGCTCTATCGTATTCCATGAATTTATTAAGAACTTTAAAAGATTTAGGAGAATTCTATAGGAAAAGTCCACAGAAGAAAAGCGGCTTCGGAAGAAGCTTCGTTGAAGCTCCCAGGGGTACATTAATTTACGAGTGCGAAGTTGAAGAAGAAGTAGTAAAAAGTATTAGAATAATAACTCCAACGGAGTTAAATTTACCCTTCCTTAAGACGTTTTCTAGAAAAATCGTTGAAAGGACCCTTGAAAGAGGCCTACCAGTGGAGGATGCCGTGGAAAACCTTAAAATCGCTATAAGGGCATTCGACCCTTGTATATCTTGTGCAACTCACATAACAGTAATTAATAGCTAGGATAATTCTTATGAAAGATATAGAATGCTGAAAGATTAAAAATAACTTTTTTCCTCTACTAGATCTTTTAGCGCGTGATTCATTTCATTTTTAACTATTTCCTTTATTTTATAAGGAATAACCGTTTTTTCAATTCCCTTGGCTATAAGACTGATCATAAAATTATTAATCTTACTTTTAATTTTATTGGGTATTTTTCTGATATTCCAGGTTATTATTTCCTTGGTCCTTCTTCTTTTCCAAGCATTCATCATATCCATATA
>CALKCG010000075.1 GCA_938082915.1 uncultured archaeon
GTTGGGCTGAAGAAGGTCGCCGTGGGGATCCATACCGAGCCAGAATCCATAAGGGATATTATGGACTTCTGCTCCGAGTTTCACGTGGAGGTTTTGCATAGGGCATTGGAAGATTTGGACGTAGATTACGCCATTATGAGCGAGGATATGGCGTACAAGAAAGGCCCTATGATAGGACCTGAAGCCGTGAAGAAGTACATGAGTCCGGCGTACAAAGAGGTCGTGAGGTTCTTCCGAGAGCATGGTGTAAAAATAATAGGCGTAGACAGTGATGGAAATGTAGAGCCTTTAATACCCGTCTGGCTTGAGCTTGGAATAAATTGGATAATGCCATGCGAAGTTGCTGCAGGTATGGACGTGGTTAGACTTGGAGAGAAGTATCCTAAGCTAATTATGAGCGGCGGGATAGATAAGAGAGAATTGGCGAAAAACGAAAAATCCATAGAAAGGGAGGTGATTAGTAAAGTCCCCCCATTAGTTGAAAGGAGGGGATACTTTCCAGGAGTAGATCACGCAGTTCCACCAGACGTACCTCTAGAGAACTATAGGTACTTCATCTCATTACTCGAGAAAATATGTGGATGGGATACGTAAAGACATCATACCCGACAACTCTCACTTTAATGGATAAGTTTACTAAAACGGTATGAAGAACCTCACAATTCTTACTAGGTTTGTAAGCACACATCCAGCTATTCCACTGCATAGCTAATCTTGTGGTTCAACTATACAGCTTCTACAGTCGAGACGGGAGAAAGGTAAGGTCGTGGAGGTAGACGTAGTTACACGTTAAAGTTTGACTTAATTCTACTGAACGCTTCTCTAAGCGTTAACGTTTCCTGAAGCCCGGTAGACATGTCTTTCAACGTTACTAAACCAGCCTCAGCCTCCTTTGAACCCAGTATCAATGTATACGGGCAATTCTTCTTACTCGCAGTTGAAAGTCCCTTAGAAAGGCTTCTCCCCATAACCTCTACTTCGACTGGTATTCCGTTAGCCCTGAGCTCGGTTGAAACTTTAAACCCGTAGGATAGAGGGACACCGTCAAGTATGTAGAGGTAAACCCGTTTATTGGGCGGCAGAGGTGGAGTTACATTGTTGAGTCTCATTGCGAGAACAAGCCTATCAATACCCGCGGCGCAACCAGTAGCGGGCGTGGGTTCACCACCATAGAGTTCGATTAGCTTATCGTACCTGCCTCCCCCTATCAAGGCTATATCAAGGTCTTCTACAAAGACTTCGAATATCATGCCTGTGTAGTATTCTAATCCTCTTGCAAATCCGAGGTCGAGGATGTACTCCGGCTCATGGTATACATCTCTCATGTAGTCGAGAATTACTTCCAAGTTCTCCAAGGACCTTACAGAATGCTCACATAAACTTACCATACTTTTAGCTTCGGCTAAAATACTCTTATAGTTTGAACCTTTAAGTTTAAATAATCCAGCAATTTTTGAGATCGAAGCTTCATCTAAGTTTGCAGCTTCAAGCTCTTTGATGGCTTCTACGTAGTTCTTCTTATCAACTAGGCTTAACACTCTATTCTGCACGTTTTCATCGACCCCCCAACTAGTCATAAGACCGCGGAGTACGCCTACGTCGCTAAGCTTGATTTGAAATTTTTCAAGTCTTAACTTCTTCATAAGCTCTATTGAAATCGATAGTATTTCCATGTCAGCTTCAGGTTTAGATGAACCGATGAGTTCAAATCCACCCTGATAAAACCGTCTGTAGCGTCCTCTTTGAGGTTCATCATACCTGTAGAAGTCCCAGATGTATCCTAGTCTGAGTGGCTTTGGAGCGGTCTTAAGCTTTGATGCCACAAGCCTCACTATGGGGGCAGTACCTTCAGGTCTTAAAGCTACAGTTCTACCGGCTAGGTCTTTAAAAACGTACATGGTTTTCCTAGTTTCTTCCCCTACTTTAGCGGCTAGAAGTTCGTAGTATTCGATTGTTGGGGTTTCAACCTCCTCATAACAGTAAAGCTTGAAGAGTTCTCGAATAGCTTCTTCAACAACTCTACGTTCATAGAGGTCTTTAGGCAGGTAATCTCGCATACCTCTATATGGTTTAAGGAAGCTCTTGAGACTCATTTCCAAATATGAAGGAGATAAAGTAGATATAAGGATTTAGCGTTTTAGAGTATTTTCTCACAGCCGCGTTCATCTACTACGTGAAAAGCGTAAACGGTAAATCTCAGCAATATCAAACATATATTGGTGTCTACGTGCAGCTTAAAGTTGGATCGTACACTATAATGCTAGATGAAGAGTCGTTGAAAACTTACCTGGAGTCTAAGCTCGGCGGGAGTATTGAGATACAAGACGTCGTAAAGTTGGGTGAGGGGTTCCACAACGCAGGTTTTCTCTTAAAATTTAAGCAGGATTATAAACCGAAGGCTTTGGTCATGAGAATTGTCAGAGGAGATACAGGCTGGGGACACGACTATTTAAGCGATAGAGCTTCCGTCCTACTTCTTCAACACATGTTGTACAATAGTGCGCCTAAAGGCACTTGCATACCTTCAATCGACGTAGTAGCCGTTTTAAAAAACGGCTCACTAATATCCATAGGAGACGCAGTGGAGTTTATCCAACTAGTAGAACCTTTAACGGAAGAACACGGCAGACCATACGTAGAATACCTGCTTGAACTGAGCAGGAGGGGTTATCTGACGCATGAAGACGAAGACCTATGCGTCAGATGTGTAACGTACTTGACGAAATTACACTCGGAGAAGTCTAACAATAGAAATCTATACGTTAGACATGTTAGAGACCTCATAGGTCATGGGGAGATGCTCATGGGGGTTATAGATACTTACCAGGACAAGTTAGACTTCGTATCTGACGAAGAAATACGCCGGATAGAAGTTGAAGCTGTTAAATGGAGACACCGTTTAAAGCAGAAGAGTCATAGGCTCTCTAGGATACATGGAGACTTCCACCCGTTTGGAAATATAAGATTTAAACTAGACGGGTCGATAGTGGCAGTGGATCTATCTAGGGAGATGTACGGCGAGCCTGCAGACGATGTAACGGCTTTGACGATAAACTACCTGTTTATAAGCATATGGCAGCATGGTTCGCTGGAAGATAGCTTTAGGAAACTCTTCAAACTCTTCTATGAAGAGTATATCGATAGGACTGGCGACGAGGAACTTCTTCGCGTCGTACAGCCTTTCTACGCGTTCAGAGGAATGGTTGTAGTACACCCAATCTACTATCCAGATATGAGGAGAGAGCAGAGACGTATGCTTATAAACTTCATATCGAACGTTTTAGAGGAGGATGAATTCAACCCTAAGGAAGTCGACAAATACCTTAAGCCTACCTGAACCCCGCCTTCAACGGATCCTGTTTAAGAAGCTCTCTAAGTAATACTGTAGCATAACCACCTTGAGGAAGCATAAAGGATAGAACTGGCTTAGAAGACGATTGAACGGTTAAACTGAGGTCTTTAAACCTCATAAATACTTCTCTGAGAGACGCTTTACAAACCACGTTAAGTTCATCCACTTTAAAGTCTTCCGGTTTAACGTTTTCCTCCACCATGACTTGTTTAACGATACGTCCGCAATCGCCTTTCAACTTTTCAAACAGTTCTCCAACCCCCGGAGCCACCATGTAGAGTATGGATGAGCCCATCTTAACCATATCTTCATCTCTCACGCCTTTTACAATATCACCTTCAAGTATTTTAGTGGGGTTTAAGTCCGTCTCTATCAACCGTCGGCTCAAAGTCAAATTGAAAAGATACGACTGGTAGCCTGAGACGTATAGGCGACGCAGATTTAAAGGTAAGGCTTTAAGTATCCTTAGAGAATCCCATCCCTCTAAGAGCTTCTTGACGATAAACCTTTCGAAGAAAAGGTTCTTCGGAAACTTTTCAAGAGCTTCTTGAAGATTGCCTTCTTCGAATAAAACTCTAGCTTCGTAAGACCGTGGAGGCTCCCAAGGATACGGATGCCCCACTATTTCTCTTACCGCTTCATCCCACATACGTTTAACTATAAGCTTGCCGACGACGTGGGTATTCGGTCTTCTAACTCCAAACCTCTGATAGCCGTAGAAGCCCGGTATGCCGGAAAGCTCCGTCAGCTCTTTTAACGCATTTACAAGTCTGTCAATACTCTCTTCGCTTTCGAGGGAGATTGCTATTTTAAACTTATTACCGATTAGACAGCCTGGTTTAAGCTCCCTATTCGAGAAACCTATGAATCTTAAGCTTAGCTTCTTGTCTTCAGCGTTTTCGATTAAAGTCTTCAGCTTTCTAACTGGAACCGTAATATGCTGACGGGTGATGGCTACAGTATCTTTTAAACCAGCATAGCCTATAACGCTTGCAGGTACATCTAGCAGTTTTGCAGCTTTAGCGATGGCTGAAAACGTATCCATGCAACGCTTCTCCATAAGGTATACAGCGTATCCTTTATCAAGCCTACCGTTAACGATTCTTAAATCTACGACTTCTTCAACGTAGAAGTCTTCAAAGCTCTCTTTAATTCTACCGATTACAGGTGGATTTCTAGTCAGGTAGATGATCATGCCAAGCCTCTTATCAAGCTCGGGAGGCTCAATAAAGCCCGACTTCGAAGCCATTACCGACACCGGTTATTTGAAAAACGGTTCGCGGAGTTTTACAGCCTTCACGAATAGTTTCACAAGCTCTTCATCTGAAGCTTGATTGCGCATAAGTGTCAATATATCTACGTGGTTGTCGCTCCTCATAAGGCAAGGCTTGATAAACCCGTCTGAGGTTATCCGTATACGTGTACAGTTTGCGCAGAATAGGGAATTGTGCATAGGTTTAACAACTTCAACTTCAACTCCATTAGGCATTACGTACCTCCGACGGTTGTGTAAGCTTCTAACGTATATCCGTATGGCTTTACGTTTAAGAGCCTCCTCTACGATAGACAAGTCTGCGTGGATACTTTCGTACAATTTCGCATCCATGTTTATGGGTTCAAGCTCTATTATCTGCAATATCGCTCCAATCCTACCGGAGAATTCCACCATATCCCAAACTTCACTTTCATTAATGTTCTTCAAGAGGACCATGTTAAGTTTAACTGAGGATAAACCGACGTCTAAGGCCGCTTTTACACCGTCAATAACCTTCCTTAAGTCATTGAAGCCAGTTATGTATTTAAAGACTTCAGGCTTGAGCGAGGGGAGGCTTATGTTAACCCTCATCAATCCAGCTTTTTTAAGCTTATATGCAAATTCACTTAAGAGGAAGCCGTTCGTTGTAATGGCTAAGTCCTCTAAGGCACCGACGCGGTTTATAGATGAAATTATTTCCACAATATCCTCTCTAAATAGGGGCTCTCCCCCCGTCAACTTAATCTTCCGTATGTTTAACCCATAGGCTATTCTAACGATTCTAGATATTTCATCTACGTTCATTTCTCTTCCATATGGGTTGACTTCGCCCTCTCTATGGCAGAAAAAACAGTTAAAATTACACTTCTGAGTTAATGATATTCTGATACTATCTACAATTCGACCGTAGTTGTCTGCAAGCAAGGCGAGGTCACGTCTTCCCGTAAAAGAATGGAGGGTTAATCTTAATAATGTTTCGCTAAACATTGAAAACGATGGTTTTAGACATATTTTGGGAAAAATCCTTAATCTAGCGTCTTAACGAAGTTTTAACTAGAAGATTATGGGTTTAGAGTGGGATGGTGTACTAGTTAGTTATGGTGAACTTGCCCTTAAATCTAAGCCTGTTAGAAGGCGTTGGATTAAGATGCTTGTTTCAAACGTATCGAGTGAATTGAGTGAGGCCGGTGTTGAAGCGCGAATCAACCAAGTGGTCTAGGGTAATTATTGAAACCCTAGACGTTGAACACAGTATCGAAGTATTGGGTCACGTTTTCGGCATTACGCACGCAGCGCCATTCATATACGTGAGCCCTGGAAACCTTGAAGACTACGTCGCTAGGGAGGCTGGAAACCTACTTGAAAATTCTGAAAGTTTTGCAAAATGTCAGTGTTTTTTATACTTATATTGTTGAATCGGTAATTTAACCTTCGATAGGTATGCCTAGGGAATTGGTGTTGACAGCTCCCAGGACTCTTGAGTTTAGAGAATATAAAGAACCTGCGCTTAAGGTCAAGCAAATTAGAGTTAAAAGTGTTTTAACCGCTGAAAAACATGGTACAAGTTTAGCTATTTACAGAGGTGGACCTCCGTTTCACGTAAAGCGTTACGATGACCGTTTAAAACTCTTCGTACCCTTAGAGGGGGAAAGACGCGTAGTCTACCCGTGTCATGTGGGGAATATGACCGTGGGCGTTGTCGTGGAAATTGGTGAAGAAGTCTCAAAGTTTAAAGTTGGCGATAGAATCTACGGGTATCTACCCGCTAGAGAGACGCATACCGTGGATGAGGATTACCCGTTTATTTGGAAGGCGCCGCCTGAGTTGAAGAATGAGGAGCTCTTATGCGTAGATCCTGCGACCGTAGCACTCATGGCCGTGAGGGAGGGGGGCGTTCGAGTAGGAGATAGAGTTGCCATATTTGGGCTTGGAGCAATAGGTCTCATGACTGTTCAAATGGCCAAGATAGCCGGGGCTATGATGATCATAGCGGTTGAACCTATAGAGTTGAGGGGGAGACTAGCTGAGAAATATGGTGCAGACCACGTTTTAAACCCGAACCATTATGATGTTGGGTTAGAGATTAAAAAGCTTACAGAGGGAGCTGGGGTCGACGTCTCTATAGAGGCGAGCGGTTCTCACAGAGCATTGCATCAAGCTATAAGATCGACCGCCTACGGTGGGGTTATCGTTCCAGTCTCGTGGTATCACGGTGACGCCATGGGGTTGGATTTAGGTGAAGAGTGGCATTTCAACAGACAGATTATGGTTTCAGGTGCCAGGGTAGAGAGCGAACCTTACCGCGATTACCCTAGATGGACGAGGAGTAGAGTATATACGACCGTCATCGAGCTTTTTAAACGTAGAATGCTCACAATTGAAGGATTGCTTAAGCCCATCGTTCCATTTGACAAGGCTATTGAAGCATACAGGCTTATCGATGAAAAACCTGAGGAAACGGTTAAGTTAGCTATAAGTTATACGTAGGTCTTAGTAGAAGTGGGATTGTGAAGGTTAAAGCGGTATTTTTCGACGCTGGAGATACGCTTTTCTACTCTAAGGGGGGTTTTCCATTTAGAGCTAGAGCTGTTACGATTAAACTTAGGGAGTTGGAATACTCTCTGAGCGAAGTGGATGTTTTAAACTCCATCAGAAAAGTGGCCGAATGCTTTGAAAAGTTGAATGAGGATGTTGAATTCTGCCGTAAGTATTGGATAAGCTTAATCCTTTTAAACCTTGGCATTAAGAGGAAACACCACGATCTAGTAGAAGAGGTTTATAAAGCCTATAGACGGGCATCTCTAGAGGATACGTTCATCTACGAAGGTACTACGCAAGTTTTAGAAGAACTTAAACGGCGCGGTTTCCTACTAGGTTTAATATCGAATACTACGGATTATGAAGGTTTAAAAGATGTTCTGAAGAAGTTTCGAATCTTCGATTTATTTGATTCAATAGCGGCATCGGCTTTGACGACGTGGCGTAAACCAAGGAGGGAAATCTTCTACTACGCTTTAAATCAACTGGACGTTAAACCATATGAAGCAGTGCATATTGGAGATTCTTTGAAGAAGGATGTAGAGGGAGCTAAGGCTGTTGGCATGTACGCAATATGGAAGTTTAAAGAGGGGGAGAAGTTGGAGGATTCAAACTTTAAACCGGATTTCATCGTGAGAAATTTAAGCGAAGTTTTAGATATTTTAGAATTGATGTAAACCTACTTACGGTTATGGAGGCTTTTAGAGTTTAACTGTTTTCTTCAGTCTTTATATCTTAAAAATTTTCTAACAATATGGGGATTTCAATCCATTTCGATTTATCTTTTCGGTCGCGTGCTTTACGGAAGGTTTTCTAAAATAGTTTTAAATTTGTAGTCTGAGAATACTTGAAATGTATGGTTGAGTTTAAAACATTAATTGAAGCTGCATTGGGTAAGAGGAAGCTTAGCATCTTCTTTAAAGGTGTGAACCTAGTGAATGTGTATACTGGCGAAGTTTACAAGTCTAATGTGGGGGTTTTAGATGATAGAATATGTTACGTGGGGGAGGGCGTCGACTTTGAAGCCTATGAGGTGATCGATGGAGGAGACATGTTTCTAACACCAGGCTTAATAGACTCCCATCTTCACGTTGAGAGTAGTATGGTAACTCCTTGGAGGTTCGCCGAAGCAGTACTGCCGTGCGGCGTAACAACTGCTGTTGCAGACCCACATGAAATAGCCAATGTACTAGGCGTTGAAGGGGTTAAAGCCATGATTGAAAACTCTAGGGGATTGAATCTTAAACTCTACTTTTGGGCTCCAACGTGTGTACCTTCCCTACCCGGCTTTGAACATTCGGGCGCTGAAATAACTGCTGAAGACGTCGCTGAAATGCTTAAACTAGATGGGGTTTTGGGGCTCGGCGAAGTCATGGATTACAATGGGGTGTTAAACCTCTCAAAAAGGATGGTCGACATTATAAACGTGGGCTTGACTTCTAAAGTCCCTATCGATGGTCATGCTCCCATACTTGGGGGGAGGAATTTAAATGCTTATCTGGCTTCTGGAGTTGAAGCAGACCACGAGAATTTCACAGTGGAGGAAGTCGTTGAGAAGGCTAGGCTTGGACTCTGGGTTAAAATTCGTAGAAATCTCGCGGAGTCCAAGGATTTCATAACGGCTGTTAAAAACCGTGGAGTAACTTCTAGACTCATACTGACTACAGATGATACTTCGCCAGATTTACTCGTTGAAAGGGGGCATTTAGATGGTATTGTGAGAAGCGCTATTGAGAATGGATTAGACCCTGTTGAAGCTATTCAAGCCGCGACCGTTAGACCAGCACAACATCTGAGACTTTACGATAGAGGTGGTATAGCTCCAGGTAAACTTGCAGACTTAATCCTACTGAGAAACCTTGAGAAATTTGAAATCGTAGACGTGTATTCAAACGGTAAATTGACCGCTCGAAACGGTAAACTCACTATTCAGATGGCTCCGATGCTGTTCCCAGATTGGGCTAATAGAACCGTTAAAACGCCGGAGTTGAAGATTGAAGACTTTATGGTTATAGCTCCAATACGACGTGGCTTAGCCACCGTGAACATAATAGAGGTTAGAGGGTTTGAAACGTATCTTAAAGAAGATAGGCTTCCGGTTGAAAACGGCTTTGTACAGTCTTTAAACTATGCTTTAGCAGTTGTCGTTGAGAGGCATGGAAAGACTGGGGGTATAGCCAAAGCATTAATAGACGGTTTGAACGTTAGAAGAGGGGCTATTGCATCAACCGTCGCGCATGACTCCCACAACATGATCGTCTTAGGTAAATCACCGTCCGATATGATGGAGGCTTGTAAAGCTCTCAAAGGAGCACAGGGAGGCTATGTTGCAGTTTTAAACGGAGAAATCTTGTCCATTTTGAAGCTGCCAGTCGCTGGATTGATGAGTGAAGAACCAGTTGAAAAAGTGGCAGAGCAGTTTAAAGAATTTAGGAAAGCCGAGAGGAAGCTCGGTTTAGAGGAGGGAACACCGATACCATTGATAAGTTTACTAACACTGCCAGTCATACCGCACGTCAGAATTACAGATATGGGATTATTCGATGTAGACAAGGGTGAGCTTATCCCCCTGATTAAAGAGGTTACCGTTTAAAAGTCCCGTATTTTAAAGCCGCTTCATACAATGCTATTATATTGTCTACGGGAGTGTCCGGTTGTATCGCATGTGTTGGCCCTAATATTAAGCCGGTAGGCCCCAACTCAACTATTCTCTGTTTAACTTCCTCAGCCACATCCTCCGGTGTTCCGAACGGTAGTGTGCTTTGAACGCCTATTGTTCCTTCGAAGCAGAGCCTATCCCCATATAGTCTTTTGAGTTTAACCGGGTCCATGCATTCTGGTTGAACTGGGTTGAGTATGTCTACACCTATCTCGATCAGGTCTGGGATTATGGGCTCTATCCATCCGTCGCTATGGAAGAAAAAGAAGACCCCGTACTTGTGGCATAGGTCGGCG
>CALKCG010000076.1 GCA_938082915.1 uncultured archaeon
GGCTTCCTCTGAATTTAAAGTAAACTTCTATCCAAGATGGCTGTTAAGATTTACTGAAGTTTAAAAGCATTATGAGCCAAGCCGTGACCAGCAGTTTTAGGGTGGATGGACTTAAACCCTTAAGGATGCTATGTGAAATACGTTGAATCCGAGATTTTCTTCAAAAACCTGCCTCTTCTACTCTGTAAGCATGGCTTCCTACGAAGGCAGGTCTATGGAATGTGAAAAATCGCAATTCTATAATGGATCGAGATGTTGTAGCAATCTTAAACCTTCAGATGTGGGAATCCGGGTTCAACCCCGAAAGTCTTCAATGAACTAATCGAGTGGGAAAAGCCACGTACGTCTATCGAAGACTACGTAGCTCAGAACCCATAATTAAAAGCATGGCTACTATCAGTATTCACACTGGCATGGCATAGCGTGGCATCTTGGGCATCCTCCGCCATATTTCTCATATACTGCCTTCTCTAAATCTATATTCACCAGGTTACAGAGACTCAGTAGCCAAGCTATTACATCAGCAGCCTCTTCAGCAATATCCTCTGTTTTGCCCTTAACTAATGCATCGGCCAATTCTCCTACTTCAGATACAAACCATATGTAAGTTGCAGAAATTCCTCTTTTTTCATCTCTCTCAAAATATATATCTCTCATAAGTTTCTGCAGTTCTCTTAGGCTCATAATATCTGTAAATGCATTATTGGGGTAGACGTAAAAAATATTATCATCTATGGACAGTATTTCCACGGGTTCTTATACTCAGCCTACTACTTGAAGTCCGACATCTTTTAAGGGTAGATTCATATGTTTTTCAACTGTTTTTGCCGTATTCAAATTATGTGCCGTATGATGATCTGTCAAGTAAAGTTTATATCCTCCATATTACAATAAATTGTAACGTTCCAATAAATTGGAAGTGGGGAAACTTGAGAGAGTTCCTCATAATTAAAGACGCTGAAGTCGCCAAACTCCTAGCCGATGAAACTAGATGTCAAATATTAAACCTTTTAAAAATTAAGGAAATGTCTACAAATCAACTTGCCAAAATCTTGGATAAACCAGCTTCTTCCATAGACCACCATCTGAAGGTTCTCAAAGCCGCTGGTTTAATTGAGCTTACTTCTGAACGTAGAAGAGGCAATATTATAGAGCGATTTTATAAAGCTTCGGCTAGACATTACATTGTAAGTTATAGTTTAACTGAGAAAGCTGAATCTTCGTTTAAAGATTGGAATGAAAAACTTTTTGAAGATGTTGCATTACTTATACAAAGCTTCGGCTACAACATATCGGATAGATCTAAGCTTACTAGGCTAATCGAAGAGTTTAATGCTTTTAAGAGAATGGTTTTTGAGAATTTAGCTAGTAGTGTAAATCCTTCGGCTTTAAAACCTCCCGCCTCATTCCTATTAATGGATATTTTAACTCATCTAGAACTTTACAAGAGTGAAAAGTACCGTAAGCTTATGGATGAGCTTCTTTCCATAGTCTCGAGGTGAGATGTATGGTTTATGCAAGTAAACCCACTAGGAGAGTTTTACCGAGGCTTTTTAAATACCTCATAGCGCATAAACTGCTCTTTACGATTTCGACAGTGCTCGTAGTAGCGGGAACAATAATAGATCTTCTTCTACCTTGGATCAGTAGAGACGTTATAAACAACGTCTTCATAGGGTCTGCTTCAAATATATGGATATATGCGATAGCGATACTAGGTTTAACCGTTTTACATGGCACTCTCTTCTTCTTAAGAGACTATTTGTCGGGTTTAATGTCTCAGAAAATCAGCCATAATATGAGACTACAACTTTATAAGCATTTACAAGATTTATCCTACAGCTTTTTCGATAGGGTTGACGTTGGACAGATAATAAATCGTCTCACAAGCGACATAGATACAATCGGTAACTTCGTAAGCTCTAGTATAACGCAACTACTGAGCTCTACTTTAATGATCCTACTGGTCTCCGTGATCATCATCTCAATAAACGCTTCAATGGCTTTAATAGCCATATCTATTACAGTACCGTTCATAGCGATAATATCCATGATTTTCGCAAAACTCGTAAGACCTATATTCGAACGTAGATGGATTGAACAGAGTAGATTGAATACCACTGTCGCAGAATCCGTTTCAGGCTTTCGAATAATCAGAGCACTGGGGATCGAAAACTGGGCTTTTACAAAGTTTAACCTTGTAAATAAGCAGGTTTACGACCTTAGTATGCGTTCTGAAAAACTCGGTGCTCAAACATGGCCATTTCTAAACCTCGTTATAGGCGTGTCATCTGCCATCGTGTACTGGTATGGAGGATTAAGGTTTTTCAACAATGAGATTACAATAGGCGACCTCATAGCCTTCTCCATGTACTTAGGTTATCTCGTCTGGCCTATAATGTCCTTCGGATTCCTGTTTGCAGACTATCAGAGGGCGAATGTTTCTGCTGGAAGGGTTTTTGAAGCGTTAGATGCTGAGCCTGAGGTTAGGGAAAAGCCTAATGCTATAGAGCTTCCGAACATTAAGGGGCATGTAGTTTTCGAGAACGTTGTATTCGGCTATGACCCGGATAAACCAGTGCTTAAAGGAGTAAACTTAGAGGTTAAACCAGGTGAGAAAGTTGCTCTGGTAGGTACTACAGGGTCTGGTAAGAGTACGTTGATAAAGCTTTTACCTAGGTTTTACGACCCTCAGAAGGGACGTATTCTGATGGACGGTTATGATATAAGAGATGTTAAATTAAGCTCTTTACGTAAACAGATAGGCATTGTACATCAGGATATTTTCTTGTTTCCGATGAGCATACGGGAGAATATTGCCTACGGTAAACCTGATGCTACATATGAAGAGATTGAGAAAGTGTCTAAAATTGCTCGTATTCATGACTTTATAATGAGTCTACCTGGAAAATACGATACTGTTATAGGAGAGCGTGGTGTGACGTTGTCTGGCGGTCAAAGGCAGAGGTTAGCTATCGCTAGAGCTTTAATTTTAAACCCGAGAATTCTAATACTCGACGATTCTACATCGAGCGTAGACTCTGAGACGGAAAAGGAGATATGTGAAGCTTTAAAAGAGCTTATAAAAGATAAGACTGTCTTCATAGTAACTCAACGTTTATCTACTTTAAAACTCGCCGATAGAATAGTCGTTCTCGATGATGGACGTGTAGTTGAAGATGGTTCTCATGATGAGCTGATAGCTAAAAACGGATTATATGCCAAGATATATAAGTCTCAAATACTTGGGTCGGGAGGGGTGTAAATCATGGGTTGGCATATTATGCATCGTGTTGAAAGAGCCACCGATGAGAAGCCTGTTGAAGTTCCAACATCTACTTTACTTAAATGGTTTCTTAAAATTCTAGCACCGATGAAGTTTACAATTTTAGCCATTATTTTGATCGCGATGGTCTCTATTGGCTTGAACATGGTAACACCCTATCTCAGCAAACTAATCATAGATAATGGAATTATGGCTATGGATGCTAATGCATTAGCCTTCTACGTGATTTTAACCATCCTTGCCATTGCCGCTAGTGCTCTTTTAACGGCGCTTAGAAGGTATTTGACAGCATATGTAAACCAGAGGCTTCTATTCGATTTAAGGCGTAAGACATTCCAGCATCTAATGGAGACCGATGTGCATTATGTGACTCAAAGACCATCTGGCAGGATGATCTCCCTAGTGACGAATGATATAGCTGCAATAGGTGAAATTGTCACAATGGGTGCTATAGAGTTTCTGGTAGGAGCATCTTCAATAGTAGGTGCCATATATATGATGTTGAATATGCATTTAACGCTTACATTAGCTGTTATATCAACAATACCCATGATGTTTCTCCTCACGAGGTTTCTTGCAAAGAAGGCTCGTGAAGTGTTTAGAGAAACTAGAGTTAAGGTAAGCCAGCTGACTAGTAGCGTTGAGCAAAGCGTATCCGGTGCTAGGGTTGCTCAAGCATTTACAGAGCGTAGAAACATCGATGTACAATCATTTGAACGTATAAGTCGTGAAACAATGTCTACAAGGGTGAAGGCGATATTAGTATCTTCACTTATACGTCCATCTTTAGATTCTGTTAGAGCTCTTTCTTTTGCAATATTGATAGGTTATGGTGGTCTACTCGTCGCCTCGCGTGAGTTTACTATAGGTGGGCTTTTAGCCTTTTATGGTTACACCGAGTCTTTCTTCAGACCTATAATAATGATCACAATGTTCTATACAACTCTCCAGTCTGCTTTAGCCGCGGCTGAAAGAGTCTATGTTTTCTTAAACACAGAGCCAGCTGTCAAAGACACTCCATATGCTAAGGATTTGGAGATCAACGATGGTGAAATAGTTGTCGAAAACGTCAGCTTCAGCTATGATTCAAACATGGTGTTCGAAAACATAAGCTTCAAAGTTAAAGCTGGAGAGATTTTAGCAATCGTCGGTCCTACTGGTGCTGGTAAGACGACACTCGCAAACCTCATGTTGAGGCTTTATGATCCTCAGAAAGGTCGCATAATGATTGACGGTCATGATCTTAGAGAATTCACTCTCAGCTCCCTACATAGGGCGACAGCTCTAGTCCCCCAGGAACCGATACTTTTCAACGATACGGTTTTTGAAAACATTAGAGCTGGCTTTCCAGAAGCATCTAGAGAACAAGTTGAAAATATCGTTAAATCATTAGGTCTTGAAAAGCTCATAGAGAGTCTTCCTCAGGGCTATGACACAATAGTGGCGCCTGGTGGTGAAAATCTCTCGGTAGGTCAGAGGCAGCTTATAAGTTTCGCAAGAGCTATGCTCAAAAATCCGAGAATTCTGATACTTGATGAAGCTACTAGCAGTTTAGATTCGAGGACAGAATATATGCTTCAGGAAGCTATGGTTAAACTTCTAAAAGGTAGAACCTGTATAATTATCGCTCATAGGCTTGCAACAGTTAAACTCGCAAACAGGATAATAGTTTTAGATAACGGTAGAATAGTTGAAGAAGGTTCACATGAACAGCTTCTACGTAGGGGGGGCTTATACGCTAAACTCTATGAAACACAGTTCGGCGTCTCCATTCAACCTTCAGTCGCCGTGAGTTAAGTATAATTCAATAGATTTTTTTATATAAAAAAGTGTACAAAATTTATTTATCCGCACTCCATTTTTCCTCCTAAGAATGGAGGAGCCAGTAATAGTTCTAGATGCTATGATCCCATACTATATGAAAGCCTATCTTAAAGTTCTAGGATATGTCAACGTTTACCATTTAAACGACATATATCCTCCAAATGTAGAAGATGAGCCTATTCGCCAGTTCGTAGAATCGAAGGAGGCGATACTTATAACAAGGGATAGGAAACACTTCAATACTCTTAAAAGAGGTAGGGTTCTAATTCTTGAAAAAGAAGATCCATACTGGATGTTTAAAGAGGCTCTAGAGGGTTTAATGCTTATGGGTCTTTCACCACGGTTTGATCGGATTAAAATAAATGGAAAGATTGAATGATCACCATCTAAGTTCCTAAACTTCTTAAATTTAAATTCTTTGTATCTCTATCGAGGACTGTAAATTTCCATATTAAAGAGAAAAGAGAATAAATGGAATATCTTGAAACAAGTAGCATTCCAGTAAATCCCCTATCTTTTAGAATACTTCCATGTTTTCACGTTATTTGAATGCTTTATGTTGAAAGCGTCTAGCTTATAGAAGTTGGCTTTAACTATATGGCAATTTAACGGCGTAATGCTTTTCAGAAAGTGGAAGCGAGAATTAAACGGTAAAGTTGAACAGTAAAGGATGTTACAGTTTGATCTTGAGGATTTGGAGCCCTTCTACGGTTAGAATTGGAGCTTTAGGCTATGTAGGATTTGATGAAGGTTTCTACGTTTACGTTGGATCTGCCCTTGGATCTAAAGCTCAAAGTCTTGAAAACCGTCTTAGGAGACATTTATCCAATTCTAAAAAGATTAAATGGCATATAGACTTCTTGCTTTCAAGTAAGAATGTTTCCATAGAAAGAGTGATAATATGCAAGACCTTAAGCAGAGTTGAATGTCTAATTGCTAAGGAGATTGCGAAAATCGGGCTTTATAATCCTCAACTTAGAGGCTTCGGCTCATCTGATTGTAAACTTGGCTGCTTCAGCCACATCATATACTTAGGTGATTCGATAACAATTAAAGAGGCCACCATGAAAGTTTTAAATGCTTATGCTAGGCTTTCTCTTAAAGCTGAAATTTTAACGTTGGAACGAGCTGTCGAAAATTTTCGACAGCCGGGTCGGAAGATTTAAGAGGAAAACACTAATATTCCTTATAGTGGTGCTTGTCGATGAGTCGACCAGCTGAAATCGGCTCTATCAAAGAAGGTATGTATGTAATTATAGATGGTGAGCCATCTAGAGTTGTAACCATAGAGAAGTCTAAACCCGGTAAGCATGGAAGTGCTAAAGTTAGACTAGTAGCCATAGGGGTTTTCGACGGTGTTAAAAGAAGTATAGTATCGCCTGTAGATGCTAAAATAGATGTACCTGTGATAGATAAACGTAATGGTCAGGTAATATCCGTCAGTGGAAATACGATCCAAATCATGGATTTAGAGAACTTTGAAATCTTGGAAGCAATGAATGTTGAAGCTGAACTTTTAGATAAACTAAAACCCTCAGTTGAAGTAGAATATTGGATGATTATGGGTAGACCGAAACTTGTAAGGGTTAAAAGCTAACAGTCACTTTAACATTGTCATTCTTTTCTCAGCGTAGTGCTATTTATGCGTATTCTCTCCACACATATCCGCACCTCTTACATCTGAAGAATTGCGTCGGGGCTTCATCTGCACCTCTAGTTTGCATAATCCACCAGTACGCTTTTCCATATTCACATTTAGGGCATTCAACGTCTATGGTTGGCAATGTTGATAAATCTTCGTTTTCCTTCGTTATGACGATTAACGTTTCCTTTGATATCTTAGCTTGTTCTTCGTATTTAGCCTGTAGAGTTTTAACTTTCCTAAGTTCTTCATACCCACATTTGGGACATATTAACTTCGCGCCTTCATCTGTACGTTTAATTTCCATTCTTGCTCCGCACTTAGGACAAAACTCCATCAATTCTCTTCTCTGAAGAGAGAGATACTAGCCTCTTTTAAATCTTTTCTCTAAAGCAGATTTAAGCTTGGAGGCAACTTTTAAAGCCTCTGGTTTACAGCCCTCTTTCGATATTGTACGAAGTATTTTAAGGGCGCACTTTTCATCTACACCATAGGGTTTTATATCGTTAAATTCTCCTAAACATAAAACCGGTATACTGGTTTCCATCCAGAGTTTTTCACAGTTAAATCCATCTTCAGACCTTAAGACTAAAATCCTCAATTGTTTAAAGTGTTTACTTTCTCTAATGAGTTTCGGAAGCCCATGCTTTTCAACATCTTCAGCTTTGAAGTACAATACACCATCCATAATGGAAGCACCTCTATACACTACGCCTACAACGTCTACCCTATTACCTAGTAGCACTTTAGTTAAACCTAAAACTCTGATCTCCCTTTTAACCGTCCTTATCGGCATGTTGCATTAAATCCTCCAAAATCTTCTCTATGATATTCTTAAATGCATTAACGGGGTTATCAAGGTCGTTCATAAGCATCTTTATAAATCCATCTGTAGTAATGATTCCTTCAAGCCATGCGTAGGCTATTATGGCCTCAGCATAGTTACCTGCAGCTTTTCTATCAGTTCTTCTAGGTATAAGGCTTCTCAGTCTAGATCTTCTAACGGCTTCGGCGAGTATTTTATTATTTATTCTTAAACCAGCAGGTTTACCTAAACTCTTTGTAACCGCTAGACTGGAGAGAAAATTGACCAGGGAATCTCCAAAACTTGCTAATCCTTTATCTCGAAGAATATCTTCGATGTTCTTCAAATGTTAAGCCTCTCAATGCTGCTTCTCAACGCTTCCATAGGCTTCAAGAAAGCGGTCTTCAAGCTCTTTAAGTCTATTGCTTAGATTTTTCACACCATCTTTTAAAATAGTGGTTACCTCATTACCCGGAGCAACTTTTAGTGTGAATGTAGCTTTAGGTATCAATGGATGGGGGATATTATACCCTACGAATTCGACTCTAGGATCTTCTAGGAAAACGCTTTGAAGAGCTCCTAAGAAGGTGTGTCCTTCATTTTCTACTTCAAGTTCCACCTCCCTATCTGTTAGTTTTAGAACCCGAATTTTCAAGCAAATCACCCTAATCCTACGACGCTGTAATCACTAGCGATCTTACGCTTCTCAACATTATTACAAATCTGACATTTAAGTTCTTTCCCACTTTTTACCAATACTCCTCCACACTTCGTACATAGTGCATAAACTACTCCAAACTCTGACCCATACATTTTTAAGTGGTAGATGTAATTATTGTAACCCAACACTTCACACTTCACTATATCCCCTGGTTTAACTGCGCTTCTAATACTCTTCATACTATACATAGAAGACGATCCAACCTGTATTAAACCTGAGAAGCAATTATTAAGTAGCTTATTGTTGACAGATATTATTGCGACTAACGCGTTTTTCTCAGAAGTCGATACGACAACAGCATACACTATATCTCCCGGTTTCGGAAGTAGAATTCTTCTCACCGTTTTTACACTAACCGTGTGCTTTTCAAGGTCTTCTTCTAAAAATCCAGCTAAAGACGATAAGATCTCACCATTATGTTCGTAAGCACCATCGTGAGGAATATACTCTTCTATAACACCTATTTTATCACCTGGTACTACGATTTTTCTCTTCAACTTTTCTACCAAATGAATCCACCTCAATCCGATACACGTTTACCTGAAATATGTAAGACCTTTTCCTGTGGAATTCAAACATCCTAGGTATGCTTATTGAAGATTTGAATACGATTGAAATTGAACCACCATATTTTTCTACAAGCTTCCTAATAAACTCATTAGTTTCACTTTTATGAATCGTATATACGACACGGCCAATTTCTAGAGCCTTTCTTAGAAAAATACTATCCGCTCCTCTAAATCCGGTTCCAAATGGAGGATTTTGAATAACAGTATCGCAACGCCCTTCAAGTTTAGCTATATCGCATAAAACCCAGTCGACCTTATCCGAAACGCCAGCTTTAACAGCATTAGATTTAGCTACTTCTAGAGCAACTTTATCTATATCAAAACCTACAACGTATTTAGCCCCTAGAATGGCGGCTCCTATGGTTAATCTACCCGTTCCACATCCTAAGTCAAACACGGTTTTACCTGAGATATCGTTGTAAATGTATGCGGCTACCGATAAAATTTTAGCCGCTAGTCCAGCTGGTATCGTATACTGTTCTAGAAGCCTACTCGGCGATGGGTGGGTTTTAAGCGTATCCAGCAATATTTCAAGTTCCCTACGTTTCAGAATATGCTCCGACATATTCTTCCCAGCTAGTTAAACCCAAACTCACTAAAAGCTCGGCTGGATTTAAAATAGGTTTAGTCATTCTTTCAGAATCCTCTATTGAAAGCCTTGGGCAGGCCGTGTTGATAAATACGTCTATCCATGTATAAGCTTCTAGGAAGCCAGTATCTAGATAATTAAATCCTATGAGGTAAGCTTCTCTACCAGTGGCTTCAATGAGTTTTCTAACCCCTTCAGCAAATTCAAGTCTAAACTGTCCAGGCTCAAGTCCAACAAGTACTCCAAAAACCTTCCCCCCTCTGGCTTTAACTATCGACGCATAGATTCTCCTAAGGTATCTACGCTTCAACTCTGACAGGTCTTTAAGCGAACATGTTACCGGGTTTAACGCCAAGACTTTCTTACTAGTTAGCAGCGCTAAACCTAAGGGATGAAAACCTCCATCTCCTACGAATAAGAAGAAATCTACATAGCTTTCAACGTTTAAGGGAGCCGTATAATTGCAACCTAAAACTTGACCTGGATATTTAACACCCACGCCTCTTCCTATGTAGACTTTTAAACCCCAATCTTCAAGAATACTTTGCATTGCTTCTAAACACTCTACAAA
>CALKCG010000077.1 GCA_938082915.1 uncultured archaeon
GATGGAGTACGCTGTTGAAACGTATGATTTGACGAAAGTGTTTGAGAATAAGGAGGAGGGCGTTAAGCGGTATGTTAAGGCAGTTGACCATGTAAACATTAAAGTTAAACATGGGGAGTTTTTCGGCCTTCTTGGGCCTAATGGTGCGGGGAAGACGACGCTCATAAAAATGTTGTGTACTATAATACTTCCAACTGAGGGGACGGCTAAGGTAAATGGATACGACATAATTAAGGAACCTAATAAGGTTAGAAGTAGTTTCGGCTGGTTTCACGGTGAAACTGGGGGACGGTCGCTTTACTGGAGGCTTAACGCTGAAGACAATTTAAAGTTTTACGCATATCTACAGAACGTTCCGAAAGACATAGCTGAGAAAAGGATTAAAGCTCTCATAGAGTTCTTCGAATTGACGAAAGACAGTAAGAAGCTTGTTAAAGACTATTCAACTGGTATGAAGGTTAAAGTTATGCTGGCTAGGGCTCTACTGCATAATCCACCGATCTTATTCATGGATGAGCCGACGATAGGGCTTGATACGATTAGCGCTGTTGAGACTAGAAGGCTTCTTAAGGCTTTGAATAGCGAGCTTGGGAAAACCATCGTATTCACAAGCCACAACATGTTTGAAGTTGAACAGTTATGTGAAAGAATAACCATAATGAAGGATGGCAGGGTGATAGCTGATGCTCCCCCTTCGGTTTTAAGGGAGATGCTTAGAGATGTCCATGCTGTTGAAGTGGAGATTAAGGAAGTTGATGAGTTATCGAAGACCATTGAAGCTCTATCCAATCTATCGATTGTCAAGAAGGTTATGGATGCTAAAAATGAATCGTCTAACGTAGTAGTACGTTTACAGGTCGACGACGAGTATGAGGCCATACCGATGATAGCCAGTAAGCTCCACTCATTGGGTGTCAAACTCTCAGCGATACGTAGGTCTGAGCCGACGCTTGAAGATATATTTATCAAACTTACGAGGAGGGAACGTGAAAGTCGAGGAGTTAATCGAGCTTTTTAAGGACGATGAACCACGTTTATCCTCAGAAGTCGTACATGTTTGGGCTGTCTTTTGGGCCAACTTCAAAATATTTCTATCTTACAGAACCTGGGTTATAATGGAGACGATAAGCACAGTGGCTTCTATTGCCATGTATTCTTTTATGGGGTTGCAGGTTGACGCTACACGCGTCGCTTTAGCTGGATATGGGGAAGTCGACTGGTTGCCTTTCGCCTTAGTTGGCGTTGCTACGGCAAATTACTTATGGATGTGTATAAGCAGACTAAGCCATTCGCTTCAACATGAAATACGCGAGGGGACTCTTGAGCCTATAATTACTTCATTGATAAATATGAGGTCGTACATAATCGGGCAGTCGATTAGAGGCTTCCTAGTAAGTGGATATTTCATGCTTGGTGTGATGGTCGTTGGCATAGGTGTTTTAAGAGCCCCATTGATAATTAACCTTGAAACGATCTTATCGTTTATAGCCGTAATTCTGTTGATGGTTTTAAGCTATGCGGGTATAAGTATGATGGCGGCTGGACTAATACTCGTATATAAGAAGGGTGATCCACTCACGTTTCTATTTGCGAGTATAACCGAGTTCTTGGGCGGGGTGCTATTTCCACTAAAGTACCTTGAAAACTTTCCAATACTCTATGTAATGGCTTGGCTTATGCCGTATACGTACGCCTTAGATGCTGCGCGTAAAATCCTACTCAATGGAGCCACTCTGCTTTCGCCAAACGTCCTCCTAAACGTCGCCGTTTTAGTCGTTTATACTGTAATGTTTATCCCACTGGGTTTAAGAGTATTCAAATGGGGCATTAACCGCATAAGATGTGAAGGGACCGTTGCGACGTACTAAGTCTGTGGGTGTGAAGCGTGGAGGTTGAAAAACTTATCGAGATAATTTCCGAAGAAGCCCCTCAGAGAAAAACAGCGATTTACCGGGTAATTCTATCATTCATCATCAGAGATTTTAAGGTTTGGTGGACGTATAAGTTCTGGCTTCTACTCGACGTATCAGGCATGGTCCTCTTCATAGTCACATACTACCTTTTTTCGCTAATCACAACATCCCAGCAGGTTCAAGAAGCTGGCTACGTGGTCGGCGGCTATTTTACCTTTGCATTAATAGGCATAGCGTTTCAACAATATGTCCACTTTGCAGTTCAAAGTATAAACGAAAGTATAAGGGAAGAGCAGTGGAACGGGACGATGGAGACCATTCTCTCAACGGCTACAGACTTCAAAGTATTTCTCTTAGGTGAAGTATGCTTCTCGTTTATAGTTTCATCAGCTCTCCTCTTAATGTCGCTACTTGTAGGATTCATTCTTGGAGCAAGATTCTACGTAACACTATCGTCAATATCGACGGCAATAATGCTGACCGCACTTTTAATCGCAAGTCACATGGATATCGGAATATTGAGCGCAGGGGTTATAATGAAGGTTAAACAAGGTAGCCCGGTAACCTGGGCATTTTCATGGTTGAGCCAACTGGTGTCAGGCGTCTTCTATCCGCTGAAACTCTTACCATGGTATTTAGAGTGGGTTGGAAAAGCATTTCCACTAACGTATTCACTTGACGGTATACGATTATGTCTCCAATCTGGGAAAGACTTAACGTCACCAGCAATAATCACTAACATAGTGAGCCTACTCATCTTTATAATCGTAGCAACCCCTATAGCACTATACGTATTCAAAATAGGATACGATGCGGCTAGGAGAGATGGATCTCTAGGGCAATACTAAGCTTAGCCGGAGTTTAAAAGCTTTATATGTGGACCACATAAACGTTCATATAGTCTTCATTTACAGTTGATTGATATCCGGCTCTTCTAATTTCATCCATTGAAAGCCTAAGCCAGTAGCCAAATGACCCGGTTTCAACATTATCCGGGTCCATAGAGCTTAAGCCGCTATAGCCTTTAAACCGTGCAACTTCAAGCAGTATGTATTTTGCAGCCCAGTAGTCTAGAGCAACAGGGTCTGTACTAGCAGCTATTACGTTGACCCTCGTCGCTACTCCATAAGACGTCCTCGGACCATTGCCCGGTATTGCATTAACCCATATGGCGTCTATTATATTTAATACTGGGAACCGTGTTTCAACCATTAGCGTCCCCATTCCACCTGTGCCCACGGTATTATGCATTCTCGCACCAAGCGCAGCCGTTAGTTTATCCGAGCCGACGCCCATGTAGTGCTTTACGCACGCCGTAACACCATATATGCTGTGGGATTTTAAAACCGGGAAATTGATAACTTTAAGCTTATCGCTGTGGTAGGTTTTAGCCTCATTATCCCAAATGCCATATTTAAAACTTATGTACGTACCGAAGACGGTCTTAAACTTGGGATAGGAAACCATTATCCCAGTCCTCGGGTTAACAGTGGTATTGACAACGTAGCCGTCTTCCATATCGCCTTCAAAGTACTCTCTCACCCTTTTAGTGGTAATGGTATCCCATAGGTATGTGGAAACTTTATAACCCATAGCGGCAAAGGAGTCTACAACGTTTTGAATCGACTGTGAAATGTTCTCAGCATTATTCCTACTCCAGTTGAAGCTTCCGCCCGAGCCTGCTGAGCCATACTGTGCTTGTCCATTATCAGCTACGACTATTTCGCCAATAAATCCATCGGGATGATTCAATATTGCTTGAATAAGAGCTTTAACTAGATCCGTATTTGTTCCCCCTCTTTCATCCCACTGACTATTTACCTTTATTATCACAACGTCATTTCTATCGATAAGACCGTTCGGCCCCTTATTTCCACCATAGTCTGAAGACTTGTAGAATAGTACACCATGCTCAGCCATCAGATTTATCAGAGCGAAAATTCCATCATCATAGCCCCTAGTGCCGTTTACTACGAAAATATCTGAAGCTGGTTCGAATTTAGTTGTCCTCCCAACGATTTTTAAACCCAACTCCCGCATCTCTCTTCTTCTTACAACTTCATATAGATTCCAGATGGCTATGGATCCTCCGACGATCACCATCGCAAGTATCACTGGGAGAAGTTTCTTCCAATCGATTTTCCCACGGACTTTTTGATTTATAGTACGAAAGATGGGGAAGATGTATATTGATAGCCAAAGGTAGCTATTTGCAGCAGCTATTCTCTGACATGGGTAGACGGCTCTGGAAGGCTTTGTCCCAGTTCTAAAGAGGAACCATAGTAGGCTGAATAGCCCTATTACAAATGGGCTAAAACTAAGCGTATACAGTTTTTGGGATACTTTGGAAATTTTTCCACGTAATCTTAAAATAGGGTTTTTTATGCTTATCTTCCGCAACATATGTCACCATTTTTAAGTTGTTCACAATTCTAATAAAGATTTTTACTTTCAATAGACGTTGAGGGAATTTTTATGTAAGTTAACGGTTGAAATTAATAAGCTGGTTATGTAATAGGCAAAAATTAAAGTCCAAATTCATTTTCCATCGTAACAGTCTTATATACTAAGTACAGGTGTTTTTGGTTTTCAAGCGAATTAGGAAACTCCGCCATATTAAAGATGTGAACACTTCTTTATCTTTAATTCTATATGTTGAAGTACTTAACTGGAAAAGCGTTTATGACCCAAAGGGGATATGGAGAAGTATAGAAGCTGGGTGCGTATACATCCAGGAGATATGGATGTAACATGGATAAACGTAGTTGCTGCGTTGAAAGAAACTCAGGAAGTAAGCTGAGGAAAATAAATTATTCTATGCTACTGTGAGTGAACGGAACATAATGGGTAGCATGGTTGAGGTAGTGAAAGACATTCGTACGGAAGTAGATAAAGCCCCAAAACTTGAAAATAGTACATTAAATTCCCAAGATTACCCCTACGGCGTATCCTCCATGATTATGTGAACTGAGCCACTCATAGTCTACGTTTCTTAAAATGCGACTTTCCAACCCCTTCAGCTTCCAACAGTAATATCTAGCGGGGTATTCTCGACCTTCAGAGTCCTTATACCATGAACCTATAACTACTCGTCCTCCTGCAACTATCGGCTTACAGCAACAGGACATTTGATACTTAGGCTCTGAAACTGCCACAATAGAGCCGTTAAAGTAGTCTATGATGAAAAGCCTATTCTTTGTGATCTTGAAAAGACCGTTAAATGACGCGGGTAAGTTATTTCTCCCCAAGATTATGAAAACGCCATCCGACGCGGCTCCGCCAGCGTAACCCCAAGGATCATCACATTCTCTAGACGCATATCCGAGGTTTATTAGGCTTAGACGCCATAGTTCTACTCCAGTTCCAAGACTAAAACAGTATATAGTTCCATCGGCTGACCAAACTATTAGACGCCCATCAGGTGTTATAGTCCGTGGTCCACTAGTTAAAGGGTGGTCAGGCAACCAATCGCCATATTTGATTGGTTCAAACCCCTTCAACCATACTATTTTACCGGTTAAATGATCTACAACTACTACGTCTCTACGACATATGATAGCCATAAGGTTTTCCAAATTTGAGGACAAGCGTAAGTTGTTGGAGGACTCGGGAGAGTAAGTCTGTGTATTAAGCGTCCATTTAAATCGTAAGTTTCTAAATTCCTCTCAACCGTCGGTTTGCAGACCCACAGTAAGCCAGTTTCAGGGTTGACTTTCCAAAACTGGCTTCTAAAGGTTGGAGAAAGCCAGAGGTATCTAAATTTGTATACACCGTGTTCAGCAGGTCCAACCCCCACCTCTAAACTCCAAAGCCCCTCAATACTTATATTCAACTTTCAATCCTCCACGTTGATTTAAACTAATGTCTTCCCTCAACCCGGTTATGTACTTGACTGCTGGAGTCAAGTACTATAAGGGAGGGAGAGATTTAACGTTATAGTCTCCGATTCTGGAAAAATGTTAGTTAAACTATGTTAACGTAATTACGTTTCCTCTAGGATACTTTTTCCATGTCTTCTACTGGTACTAGGCAATGTGGAGCATACGTTTCAACAGGTATTCCCATTTCGATTAACAGCGCTGCTGGTATGAGACCCCCCACCATAGATATTCCGCACCTATCCATTGATACAGGTACTCCTAGGATAGATTCATTGGGTTTACCTAAGGCTAAAATACCTCCCCAACCGCTCTTTTTAAGGTTTTCGATTATTTTAAGCGTCTGATTTTCTGAAACTGCGGGAACCTCCCTCATGTTTGCAGGTATAACCCCGGAGCCTGTTCTTAAGATACTTACTATCGAAGTCATCCTCCTGTAGACGAATACTTCAAGCGGCGGTACTGTCGTAGAATCGTAAGCTATTAATTCTGTAAACCTTATGGGTTTCCACTTTATGAATTGAACGAGTCCACCGTATCTTAAGATTAGAGGTATTCCAGAGTGTATGAGAATACCGTCTATTGTTAAATTACAAACAGTCATTACAGCTATTTTACCCTCTGGAGCAGATATTTCTCTATACTCCTCTTCTCCATCCAGAACTTTAACGTAGGGAGCTGGTAGAAGACCGACGGAATAAAGGTTTTTAACGGCTTTAATAGCTTCCTCTCTGAAATTTTTATCGACCATAAATACATTAGCCACGACTTCGCCTCTCCCGCTTTCCGGGGAATACGTGACTCTATAGGCTAGAGAAAGATACCACGTTAAAATAAAGCCTATCCTCTCGTAGGCTAGAGCTCTAGCAAGCTCCTCTAATCCCGATTTGGTGATAGTCCGACCGGCTTTCTCGTGCCCTTCTACAAGTCCCCTCTCCTCTAAAAGCTTCAAGTGGTACCGTATGGCTCTTTCACTTAATGGAAAACCCCTTCTAGCGAGCTCTTTTCTCAACAGTGAAGAACCCATGGGTTCACTCTGTTCGCTTAAAATGCGGAGGATCTCTATCTGCTTTCTATGCACTTCTTGGCTGAAATTCATAGGCGACAGTTAATAGTAGGCCTAAGGTTAATTTTAGTTTAACTTCTTTAGAATGCAAAGTATCATTTTGAGAATAAACGTTGAAAGTCTACTGATTAAGTTTTTAACACATCGTTGGTGAAGCCTAAGCTTAAAAATGTGAGAGATATTCTTAAAGTGATCCTTATGTCTCTAGGAGAATACCTCAAGATTTACGAATATGATAAATCTAGGCCTTTAAACGTAGAGCTTTCCAAGTTTTCTGAAAAAGCCAATTACATAGCGTACAAAGTCTACTACAGTAGCGTAGAAGATGTCAGAGTGCCAGCCCTATTTACGGTGCCTAAGATGAACAGGCAAAAATATCCATGCATAGTTTTCCTACACGGATACGGAGGCAGGAAAGAGGATGTGCTACCGCTAGCAGATTTATTTTCGACGGAAGGATATGCATTTCTATCGATAGATGCTCCATTCCATGGTGAACGTGTAGAACCTGGTAGAGTACTATACTCTCCGAATATTGAAGAGCTTAAATCCAACGTTATACAGACGATTTTCGACTTAAGAAGGGGGGTGGACTTTTTAGAGCAGAGGGGAGAAATCCACGCCGATAGGATAGGTTATGCTGGTGGAAGTATGGGCGGTATAATAGGTGCTCTCTTCATAAGCGTTGAGCCTAGAATTAAGGCGGCGGTAATAGTTGTTGGAGGAGGGAATCTACCTCTCATGATTAGGGAAAGTAGACACTATTCGGCGCCTCCTATAAGAGAAGAATTGAGGAGACGTAGATTAAGCTATGATGAGCTTAGTGAAGTGTTAGCGCCAATAGACCCTATGAACTTCATACACCTCTTCGCTCCAAAACCTATTCAATTCCACTGTGGAAAATATGATGACATAGTTCCAGCTGAGACGCAGAGGCTGTTGGCTGAGAAGGCTGGCGAGCCGAAAGAGGTTTACTGGTACGAGTCTGGACATGGAATACCACTGGAGCCCATGCTTAAAAGAGTCTTGAAGTTCTTCAGAGATAATCTTAAAACGTCTTAAATAGTACTAAGAAATGAATGTTCTTCCCATATTTTCGAAAAATATGTTGCTGGAAACAATTTTTGCCTCACATTCTCTCTACAGGCGTTATACCTATGAGTTTTAAAGCGTTTCTCATTGTTATTTTGAAGGCCTCAACCAAAGCCAATCTGGCTTTTCTAACATTTTCCTCAGCTTTAATAACTGGATGAGTATCGTAGAAGGAGTTAAAGATGGTTGCTAAACTGTTACAGTACATGGCTAACGTGTGGGGGGAAAGGTTTTCAGAAGCTTCTACAAAGACTTGTGGAAACATCGCGATGTTTAAGCCTAATTCTTCCTCAAGAGGTTGCGTTAAGAGAGCAGGGTCAAACTCTTCAATAGATTCTACACCTATTTTTGAAGTTATACCATGGGCTCTAGCGTAAGAGTACATTATGAAAGGTGCACTGTTCCTCTTAAAGTCTAAAACCCGATCCCAGTCGAACACCACGTCTTTAGAAGGCTCTACGCTTACAAGGCTGTATTTCACGGCGCTTACACCGACGCTCTTAGCTATTTTACGTCTTTCATCTTCAGGGAGTTGCGGAGATATCTTGCTGACTTCCATGTAGGCTCTAGCTTCAGATTCATCCAGCAGATGGTCAAGCGTTATATACCTACCTCTCCTACTGCTCATTTTAAACCCTGGAAACCTTACAAGTCCATATGAGTAGTGTAGTTGATTTTCAGCCTGCTCCTTGTAGCCTAGAACGTATAATGCTAAACGGACCTGTATCTGGGGAAGCGTCTGGTCAAATCCTACGACGTTTATCACAATATCGGCGTTCTGAAATTTGAGTATGCTGTAGGCTATGTCTCTGGTTGGATTAAGTGTCAATCCATCAGCCCTTAGAAGTGTTAAGTTAGATACTTCAAATCCATCGGGTATTCTCAGCCTTTTTCTTACAAAAGGATCTTCGGCTACTCTTCCAGCTTCAAACTCAGGTACATTGTTTTCAAATTTGACGTATCCGCTCTTCATAAGTCCATTTAAAACTCTTCTGACAATGCTAGACCAGACGATTTCACTCTCCCAATCCCAAGAGTCGAATGAAACGTCTACTCTTTCAAGAGTTTCTTTAAACCCCGTAAGACACTTCTCAACTATCAGTCTGATTAATTGCTTAGCCTGCTCAGACCCGAGCTCGTAGGCTTTGAGGATTTCTCTAACTTCTTCCTCCGGGTCTGAAAACTTCATAGCGTTTAAAAGTATTTGGAGAATGTCTGAGTTCTTCTTCTCAACTTCCGATAATATTCCTACCCAGTCTGAAAGCTCGTCTTCTACTCGTCTAGCTTCTTCGTATTTACCCGATTTTTTAAGGTTTTCAGCTCTATTCTTAAGCTTTCTAATCTCTATTAAAGCAGATATCGTCGTGTAAACTTTGCCTATGGCGTGATCTGGCTTCGCATCGAGGTTCAGTATTGCATCGCCAGCCAGTTTATATGCGTAGGCTAAGAGTGCTACTTGACCGCCCACGTCGTCAACATAGAACCGTCTTGAAACACTATGGCCTCTAGCGCTTAGGATTCTGGCTAA